>JBHIAC010000008.1:0-50291 GCA_046758365.1 bacterium | reverse complement strand
AATACTCAAATGAAGCCTTTTTTCATAGTTTTGCCCAAAATCGTTTTGCTTTTTTCGGCGACACGTGAATAGTTGCAGTAATCGTAATTATGGTAGTGTCAAAAGTTATATGAAAAAATAAGTTATTTTAACAACCTCTTAAGAATTCTTACACCATAGATTAGGGGAGATCCCATGAAGAATCCAACATACGAAAAAGTTGCCATCATCACCGGAGCCAGTCGCGGTGTGGGGAAAGCCATCGCGCTCAAATTTGCTGAACATGGAATTAAGGTCGCTGTCGGGGCCAAGACCGTGGAGTCAACCCCTAAAACGCCGGGAACCATCTTTGACACGGTAGAAGCAATCGAGGCTCGTGGCTCAGAGGCGCTGGCTGTGCAAACAGACGTCCGCTTTGAGGACCAAATTCAAAATCTAGTCCAGAAGACCGTTGAACGCTTTGGCCGCATTGACATTGTGGTCAATAATGCTGGCGCCGTATTTTGGCTGCCTGTGGAAGAGATGCCGATTAAGCGTTTTGACCTCATGATGCAAATTAATTACCGTGCGCCTTATTTACTTTGCCATGAAGTGATTCCATTTATGAAAAATCAGCCGACTGGGCATATAATTAATATGTCTCCTCCACTTAAAATGGGAGTGTTGGCAGCGGATGGCTGGACGGGTCGTACAGGCTATCTTATGAGCAAATTCGGTATGACGCATCTGACCTTGGGATTGGCGGAAGAGTTGAAACAATACAAAATTTCGGTCAATAGCCTCTGGCCAGAGCATTTCATCGACACTCAGGCCACTCGCGTGTTTGCTGCCATGTTCAAAGCAGACAAGAGCGTCACTTGGTTTTCACCAGAATTACTTGCGGATGCCTGCTTGGAAATTATAAAAACAGACCCCTACGCCTTAACGGGTCAAACTCTTATAGCAGAAGAATTTCTAAAAAGCAGAGGATTTACGGATTTTAAAAAATATAAACTACTATGCCCTATTTAAACATTACTGGATATAATTTAGAAAATATTTTGGGGAGCATATCATGGCCAAATATAAAGTAAATTCTGGTGGCGGCTGGCCTGCTATTCGTTATGCTTTAGATATGGCTAAAAAAGCCGGTGGCCTCAAAAAGCTGTATAGTGCATTGAAAAGCTCCAATACCTGCAAGACCTGTGCTCTTGGCATGGGCGGCAAAACCGGCGGCATGCGCAATGAAATTGATCAAGGGTTTCAGGTTTGCAAAAAATCTATGCAAACTCAAGCACAAGACATGCAGGCGGGCATACCAAAAGAATTCTTTGAGAGGAATTCCCTAAAAAATTTATCCCAGCTTAGTGGCCGGGAATTAGAGGCTCTGGGTCGGTTAATCTACCCACTATATTTAGCAAAAGGCGCTACCCATTTTCAAGTTATTCCATGGGCCAGAGCTTTAGAGCTATTGTTGGAGAATTGGCGTTCGGCTAAGCCTGAACGCAGCTTTTTTTACAGCTCGGGTCGCTCTTCAAATGAGGCTGCTTTTCTCATGCAACTGCTGGCTCGGCAGTGGGGTAGCAACAACATCAATAACTGTTCCTATTATTGCCACCAAGCCTCGGGCGTTGGATTGACGCAGAGCTTAGGAAGTGGCACCAGTACAGTGCACCTGGAAGATGTCCAAAAAGCCGATTTAATGGTATTAATAGGGGCTAATCCTGCCAGCAATCATCCAAGATTTATTAATTACTTGGTAAACCTTAGACGCCGGGGCGGCAGAGTAGTAGTTATTAATCCATTCAGAGAGTTAGGCTTACAGCGGTTCAAAGTCCCCAGCGATTTACGCTCGCTATTTTTTGGGGCCGACATTGCTGATCTCTATCTCCAGCCTCACTGCGGCGGAGATCTGGCCTTGCTCAAAGCGGCAGCGGTTCATTTGTGGCGAGAGAAAAAGGTAGATTTACAATTTCTAAAAAATCACTGCAATAACCTCGAAGAATTCAAAAAGGATTTAGACTCCGAGGATTTGGATTCACTGGTTCAAAAAAGCGGTGTTTCTTTTGATGAATTAAAAGCCTTCTGTGATCTTCTTTGCGCATCCCAAAATACGATTTTTGCTTGGGCCATGGGCATCACCCAACATCTTCATGGTGTGGAAAACGTCCGAACCATCGCTAATCTGGCCTTGCTACGCGGCATGATTGGCAAACCCGGCGCTGGACTTCTGCCTCTGCGGGGTCACAGCAACGTACAAGGGGTTGGAACGGTAGGTGTGGTGCCAAAAGTTAAACCCGCCATGGCTGAAGCTTTCCTTAAGCAGCTAAATATTACGCTCTCTGCCACACTAGGTAAAGATACTTTTAATTGTGTCAAGGCTGCTTACGAGGGAAAAATAGATTTTGCTGTGCTTCTAGGAGGGAATCTCTACGGGGCAAGCCCTGACCAAACATGGGCCACAAAAGCATTGAGTCAAATTAATTTTACCGCTTATATCAGCACTACTCTTAATTTGGGTCATATTCATGGGCACGGAAAGAACACTTTGATTTTACCTGTGCGAGCCCGAGATGAAGAGACACAAAGCACTTCTCAGGAAAGCATGTTCAATTTTGTCCGTCTCTCTTTGGGGGGTCAAAAAGCACCTGCTGACGAACTTCCTTCAGAAAGTGAGCTATTGGTACAGGTAGGTAAAAATCTTTTAGGGGAAAAACCGGTGCCTTGGTCAAAAATGGGGAATCACCATGAAATTCGCCAATTCATTTCCCGCACGGTACCCAACATGCATCCCATAGCCCAATTAGATAGTGCCAATGAATTTACTATTCCCGGCCGAATTAGACACACGCCGAAGTTTAATACCCCTGACGGAAAAGCCAACTTAGCGGTTGTTGAAGCGCTCGATTCCTGCCCCAAAGGGGATTATTTCAATTTAATGACCATGCGCTCCGAAGGGCAATTCAACACCATCGTTTATGAAGATGAAGATCTCTACCGCGGCGTGGCGCATCGTCAGGTGGTATTTATGGATAAAGAGGACATCCTCGCCAATGGGCTCACAGAAGGAGACCAGGTTTGGGTAGAAAGCGAAGTTGGCAAAATGAAAGTGGAACTGGTGGAGGGGCCCATCCGAGTGGGCAATGTCGCCATGTACTACCCTGAAGCTAATGCGGTAGTGCCAGGCAAAATCGACCCACAGTCCAAAACACCTGCATTTAAACGGACGGCTGTGAGGATTTATAAGGACACAAAAGTTCAAGAAGAAAAAAAGGCAGAGAAAGCAGTGGTTTATTAAAAGCAACCAAAGACGCTGAGCTTTTTTCAAAAGGTTTGCGTCTTTCTAAACGGAACAAACGCTAACCTCGAATGTTTTCGGGGTCAGCGTTTCCTAAAAATATTTTGAAAAATAAGGAGCTTTGTGATGAGACCGATCATTAAATTTTTAAATGATGACCTTATTAAACAGATTATTTCCGAAGCAACCCATATTCTTTGCACGCTGGGTGTTGAGATACACAACCAAGAGATTTTATCGATGCTGTCGGATCACGGTGCACAGGTTAATAGGGATACATACCATGTGATTCTCACGGAAGAAATTATTGCAAAAGCATTAAAATCAGCCCCCAGGTCATTCAAACTTTATGATGTCGATGGAAACGAAACCCACGATTTTTCTGAGTATCATGTATATTTTACACCCGGTTCTGCCGCAATAAATATTCTTGATTATCATACAAAACAGATGCGTAAGCCCGTGACAGTGGATTATATTAATTATGTGAAAGTAGTCAGCCAGCTTGAGAATATGGCTTCCCAGAGTACGGCATTAGTCCCGTCGGATGTCCATGAAAAGATATCCGATAGTTATCGTCTCTTCCTGAATCTTCTTTATTGTAAAAAGCCCGTTGTAACCGGAACCTTTACCATTGAAGCTTTTACTGTTATGAAAGACCTGCAGCTTGCGGTTCGAGGAACCGAAGAGGCACTGAAGAAAAAACCCCTCGCCATATTCTCTTGCTGTCCTACGTCTCCTTTAAAATGGAGTGATGTAACTTCACAAAATGTTGTGGATTGCGCTCAATACTGCATACCGGTAGAATTTGTAGCCATGCCTCTTTCTGGGTTTATGGCGCCTGTAACTCTGACCGGAACGCTTATTCAACACACGGCTGAAACCCTGAGTGGTATGGTCATTAGTCAGCTTACTAACCCTGGCACTCCGATTCTGTATGGCGGTTCCCCGGCCATTTTCGATGTACGCTATGAAACCACCCCGATGGGTGCGGTGGAAACCATGATGATAGATTGTGCCTACAATGAAATTGGGAAATACCTGGGAGTGCCAACTCAGGCCTATATATCATTAAGCGATGCCAAACTACTTGATGCTCAGGCAGGTCTTGAAAGTGGCATTGGCGCAACCCTGGCTGCTTTATCTGGAATTAACAACATATCAGGACCTGGAATGCTCGATTTTGAAAGCTGCCAGAGCCTGGAGAAGCTGGTGCTGGATAATGAAATTTGCGGGATGAGCGCTAGATTAATCGAAGGCATACAACCGAAAGAAGATTTTCCTGCACTTGCACTATTTCAGGAACTGCTCAAAGAACAACATCTGCTTATTTCGAATCATACTCGACGTTATCTCAGAAAGGAGCACTTATTCCCGGGGCCAGTCATTGATCGTGCAAACAGATCCCGATGGAAAGAGGAGGGTGCGTTAACTCTTGAGGAGCGGGCACACCATGAAGTAGAAAAACACCTAAAAAATTATCAACCCTCAGGATTATCTAAGGAAATTAAAAAGGATTTGATTAAGCTCATGGATAAAGAAGCACGTCTATATGGACAAGATAGTTTACCGGCGAGGCCGTTATGAATCGAATCGTGCAATTCAACCTTACTGACATTATGCCGGAACATGAGGCTGTGCTCCTGAACCTGGGATTTTCGAAAGGAGTAACGATTAAAAACAAAATTCAAGCGCTCCTTACAAAAGCTTTGGATATGTTCACTATCAGCGCTCAGCCAATAGGATTGATAGGGGAGTTATCGTCCAAAGAATTTGAAATAATTTTCAGGGGAGAGGGGGAAAACTCAAAAGAGACTCCCCTTGAGCACATTTTTCCACAAGCTGAAAGTTTGGCATTATTTGCCCTTACGATGGGTCGTGAAGTCAGTGTAAAAATTGAGGAGCTTTTTAAAAATAATGATTTTGCGCTGGGTTCTATGCTTGACTCTGTGGCTTCTTTGGCGGCTGATAAGGCCGTTGAAGTATTTGAAGCCTATTTTCATTGTCACTGCTATAAGCCCTTCGACTCTGCTCAAAACGATGAAGAAATCTCTCTGTCAAAGCGTGCGAATTCTTTAAGTAAACAAGGAGATTGCTTGCCCAACTCCTCGGGACTCGCAATGACAGCAACACCTGATAACTGGGTATTGAGTTACAGCCCTGGCTATTGTGGTTGGCATATAAGCGGACAGAAAAAACTTTTTCAATATCTTCACCCTGAAAGAATCGGTATTTCACTGAACGACAGTTTCTTAATGAGTCCGTTAAAATCTGTTACAGGAGTATTAGTTTCAGGCAAAAAGGATATTCATTTTTTTGAAAGTAACTATTCTTTTTGTCGTTTCTGTAAAACTAAATCATGTCGTGCGCGAATGAAAAGAGTATTAATGGCCTAAAATCGTAACAACATTATTGTAAGAAATCTTTATAACTGAACGATTGTTTCAAACAAGGAGAAAGAAATGGATCTTTTAAAGCAAATTTCGGAATTTTTACAGCAAGGTGATGATGAGAAAGTATTTGAATTGACCAAGCAAGCAATAGAACAAAACATTTCTCCTAAGGCTATCCTTGATACTGGTCTTATTGCAGGAATGAATATCATTGGGGAACAGTTCAGAAAACATGAAATATTTCTTCCGGAAGTTCTTATTGCAGCGAAAGCCATGTATGCCGGGATTGATCAACTGAAACCTTTGCTTATTAAAGAGGGAATTCCAAGCATTGGTAAAATTGTTATCGGTACGGTTCATGGTGATCTCCACGACATAGGTAAAAATCTAGTGGGAATTATGTTGAAAGGGGCAGGATTTGAAGTCATAGATCTCGGTAAAGATGTTCCGGCTGAAAAGTTTGTAGAAACTGCGAAAATGGAACAGGCAAAGGTTATCGGTATGTCGGCACTTTTAACAACCACCATGCCGGTGATGAAAAAAGTAATAGAGAACCTGCAAGAGAAAGGACTCAATGGCACAATAAATACAATAATAGGAGGAGCACCTCTCTCAGAAGAGTATGCTCGGGAGATTGGTGCCGATGCCTATGCCTTTGATGCCGCAAAGGCTGTTGAGTGTGTGAAAATGCTTACGAGCATCCCTACACCAGAATAAGTACTTTCTATAAAATACTAGAAATTTAAGAGAGCGTATCTTATAATTAACTGTAAGAATTTCATGGAAGGAAATAGTGAAATGAAACCGATTCTTGAGCATCTGAAAAATGGAGAGATACTGGTGGCAGACGGTGCCATGGGGACCATGCTTTTTCAAAAAGGTCTTCAACCCGGTGAGTGTCCTGAGTCACTAAATCTAACTAAGCCAGAAATCTTGGAAGAAATTGCCCTGCTTTACTTTAATGTAGGGGCAGATATTATTCAAACCAACACATTCGGTGGGTCTCCTATGAAGCTTTCAGCGTATGGTCTGGAAGACAAAACCGAAGAAATCAACCGGAAGGCGGTTGCTATTGTGAAAAAGGTTGTCGCTGGTCGGGCGTATATTTCAGGTTCCTGCGGGCCTTCAGGGGAAATTATAAAACCGTATGGGGATACAGAACCCGATGTTTTGTATCGAGGTTTCGAGCGCCAGATGAAAGCTCTGGTCAGTGCAGGTGTGGACATCGTGTGTATTGAAACCATGACCGATTTACAGGAAGCTATCCTTGCTGTAAAAGCTGCAAAAGACGTTGCCCCGCAAACTCCAGTTATGGCAACCATGACATTTGATGAAACTCCTAGAGGTTTTTACACGATCATGGGAGTAAGTATAAAGGAAGCAGCCGCCGGTCTTCAAAAAGCAGGAGCCGATATTATTGGTTCCAACTGTGGAAACGGAATTGTGAATATGATTAAAATAGCCCGAGAATACAGAAAGAATACCACCTTTCCCATAATAATTCAATCCAATGCAGGTCAACCCGAAACCAAAGGAGGCATGCTGATATACCCTGAAACAGCAGAATATTTTGCAGAAAAAACTCAAGATTTAATAGATGCTGGAGTTTCGATAATTGGAGGCTGCTGTGGTACAACCCCTGACTATATTCGTGCTATCAAAAATGAATTATTAAATAATTTGGAATATTCTGAATGATTAAATTGTTATTGTAATATAAGTTATCCTCTCCAAATCTCTCCACCTTTTTAGCCATGAAAAGGCCGTTATATTTATACACGGCCTTTTCATTTTTAGGTTGATTTTCTAGTAATTTTTAAGTAAAATTTTATAAAGAGTTGAATTTGATATTCTATTTGAAAGTTTTAACATAAACCATATCTATAATTCTTGATCTCAATGAACAAGCTTTTAAACTTTTCTAAAGAAATCGACCATTTAATAAATTTAGCCTTAACAGAGGATCTCAATCAAATTGGAGATGCTACATCTAATTTACTGTTTAATTCATCAGAGCAAGGAAAGGCAACCATAATAGCAAAGCAGAAGGGAATCATTGCTGGGTTACCGATAGCACAGCAGGTTTTTAAAAAAGTGGACTCAAGCATCAGGATTTCCAATTTAGTGAATGAAGGTGCTTTGGTAAACGTCTCCAATACGATAGTGGAAATTGATGGTTCTCTTGTAAGTATATTAACTGCTGAACGAACTGCTTTGAATTTTCTCCAAAGACTTTCAGGAATTGCCACACTCACCTCTCAATTTGTTAAAAAGGTAAAAGGAACCCGAGCGAAAATTTTGGACACGCGAAAAACCACACCAGCACTTCGGGTATTAGAGAAATATGCGGTTCGAGTCGGGGGTGGCATGAATCATAGAATGGGCCTGTTTGATATGATTCTGATTAAAGAAAATCACATTGAGGCGGCTGGAAGTCTTTCGGAAGCAGTGAAACGTATTAAAAAAAATAGGCAGTTGAAAAATTTAGATCTAAAAATTGAAGTTGAAACCTGTACTTTGGATGATATAAAAGCAGCCCTTGAAGTCAAAGTCGATAGAATAATGTTAGATAATATGACTCTTTCCCAAATTCAAGAAGCGGTTGAATTAGTTTCAGGGAGGGTAGAGTTAGAAGTCTCAGGAGGCGTTACACTGGATACGGTACGAGAACTTGCCGAAACTGGTGTGGATTTTATTTCAGTAGGAGCCTTGACACATTCTGCAAAAGCTTTGGATTTGTCGCTACTTATTGCTGACGTAGGTGAAAAAGGTAAATAGTAAAAAAACTTAAGGTGTCATGGACGTTGGATCCATCTCGTAGGATATTTACCCAACGGAACAGAAATCTTGCGTCCTAAAAGGTGAGATTATCCTGTTTTTGCACTAACGTCATGGATTGAACTTGATTTTTAATCTAATCATTTGTATGTTTAAAAATGTTAAAAAAAGTTGATCACCTTGGAATTGCGGTTGCAGAATTAGATTCAGCGGTAGAAAAATATCGAACTATTACAGGAAAGGAACCGAGTCATCAAGAAGTTTTGCATGGGCAGAGAGTTGCCACAGTTTTTTTTTCTGTTGGGGAGGTCCGGCTGGAGCTCTTAAAAGGCACTCATCCAGATTCGTCAATTTCTAAATTTGTTGAAAAACGGGGGGAGGGTATTCATCATATTTGTTTTGAAGTGGATGATTTGGAAAAGGCGGTAGAGGCTATGTCTAAATTGGGACTGCAATTTATTGAACAGGCTTCAGGAAAGGGCGCCGGAGACTCTAAAGTAGCTTTTATTCATCCCAAAAGTACCAGAGGAATTTTGATGGAACTCGTGGAATATCCGAAATCTGATAAATACTCCAAGAGTTGAATAGACATTTTTAGAAATTCCGATGACATTACCAATCGGGTTGTAAATTCAATGCACGCATCGCTTTCACAAACCCTGCATGAAAAATTGGTAAATCTTCCTAAGAAGCCTGGTTGTTATCTTTTTAAAGATAGAAAAGGTAAAATTATTTATATAGGAAAAGCCAAAGTACTGCGAAATCGAGTTCGTTCATATTTTCAAGACGGCAGACTGGAAGGCCTTAAGCTTTGTCGATTGAAATCAAAAATTGCGGAGTTTGAAACGATTGTAACCGATACAGAGATGGAAGCTTTAATCCTTGAGATGAATTTAGTTAAGGAGTACAAGCCGCGCTACAACATTAATTTGAAAGATGATAAAAGTTACCCTTACATCCGCGTAACCAATGAGCGATTCCCTCGAATCTTCCCGACACGTAAAATTGTTCGAGATGGTTCAAGATATTTTGGCCCTTACACGGATGTGGGGGCTATGCGAGATTTACTAAAATCAGTTAAGCGTATTTTCCCCATTCGAAGCTGTAACTATGATCTTACTAAACAAGCTGTTGCCAGAAAAAAATACAAACTTTGTTTGGATTACTACATCAAAAAATGTGATGGCCCATGTGAAAGACTGGTGGGGGATCTTGCGTATAAAAAAATGGTTGAACAGATTGTCAATTTTATCAATGGGAAAAACAGTCAGGTTGTAAATGAACTTAAAGAGAGAATGCGAAGGCTCGCAGAGGCCAAGCGATACGAAGAAGCAGCCAGAGTACGGGATCAAATCCAATCCATTGAGAATTTTCAATACAAACAAAAAGTGGTTACAGATGAGCTCATGGATCGGGACATTGTGGCGGTGGCGATGGAAGATGAAGATGCCTGTGGTGTGGTTTTTAAAGTACGGGATGGCAAAATTATGGGTCGTCAACATTTTTATTTATACGGTGTGGAAGAGGAAAAATTTGAAAATGTTGTCTCTTCTTTTCTAAAGCAGTTTTATTTAAAGTCGGATTTCATCCCGGAAGAAATATTTTTGCCATGCGAAATAGATGATACCCAAGAGGTGCAACATTGGCTTTCAGAAAAACATGGAACCAAAGTGAAATTGGTAGTACCTAAAAAGGGACAAAAGGCTAAGCTTGTAGAGATGGGCTTAAAAAATGCTCAATTGCTTTTGGAAGAGCTAAAATTGGAAAAGCTTAAAGTAAAAGATTATATTCCCCACAATGTGAAAGCCTTACAACGAGATTTACGTTTAAATAAGACACCAAGAAGAATTGAATGTTTTGATGTTTCAAATATTCAAGGAACTGATCCAGTGGCTGCAATGGTGACATTTGTAAATGGCAAGCCCAAAAAGAGTGAATATAGAAAATTCAAAATTCTAGTAAAAGAAACCCCCGACGATTTTGCCATGATGGCCGAGGCTGTAAGAAGACGATACAGCGGGACATTAGCAAATAAATTAGAGGCACCAGACCTCATTTTAGTGGATGGAGGAAAGGGTCAGTTATCCACCGTGTTAGGCGTTTTAGCCGAATTAGAGATGCATGAGCAGCCAGTTGCTGCACTGGCTAAAAGGCTGGATGAGGTGTTTGTCCCAGGGGCCTCAGACCCACAAAATATTCCTAAAACTTCTTCGGGTCTCAAACTGCTGCAACATATTCGAGACGAAGCCCATCGTTTTGCAATTACTTACCATCGGACTTTACGAAAAAAACGTACGACACAATCTGTTTTGGATACAATCCCAGGGATTGGTCCAGCCCGACGAACTGCTTTAGTTAAATATTTTGGATCTGTGAAAAATCTTAGAGAAGCAACTGTGGATGAAATAGAGATTGTTGAAGGAATTAACCCAGATTTAGCTAAAAAGATTTGGGAACATTTTCATTTTGTGGTTAGCCAGAAAAATTAGCATGAGAAAAATCCACACAACCATTCTAATAATTTTAATTGTAATTCCCGCAATTCTTTTCGCATTAGACGACAAAAAATACGATCCCACAACCTTAGTTTTCCCATCCTTTTTACATACCATGGGAATTCGAAAAGCTACCAAAACCCATTTCATGATATATACAAAAAATAAAGTCAAGGTCCGCAATCCCCAAGGACTTGCTATTGTTCGGCTAAAAAGTTGGGACGATCCCAATAATAAGAAAGATGACGATGAGGTGACAGGTTATGGGATTAATTCTGGTGAAAATGTTATTGTTTATAATACATCTATGACCTCGTTGGGTATTTACGGCATAAATGAGATAGGGGAAAGGGCATTAAAAAACCCTACAGGTGTTGCGGCAAATGAGATAGGTGATGTTTATGTAGCTGATACTGGAAATCATAGGATAGTTCGGTTCTTTAATCCTAAGAAAATTCTTAAATTCGTGTGTGGCATAGGGGGTCGGGGTGCGTTACCAGGACAATTTGAGGCGCCTCAAGGGGTAGCGCTGGATTCTCATGGTATGGTTTATGTGAGCGATACTGGAAATCATCGAATCCAAATCCTGCGTCCAAATGATATGCTTCATCTATGGTTTGGGGATCAGGGAGTGGAAGACGGCGAACTTTGGCACCCTACTGGAATCGCGGTTACCGATGGCGCACAAAAATGGTCATATTACAAGGACAATTTTATAGCCTTGATTGATTTAGACAATACGAGAGTGCAAAAATTTACCCTCGATGGCAAATTCTTGAAAGCCATTCGCTTAAAAGATTTTGGATTTTTAACAGGTCATCTGGCCTACTTAGCAATTGATTACTACAGTAATATATGGGTTACCGATACCGAAAATCACTGTATCCACAAATTTGATAGAAATTTGAATTACTTGACTTCATTTGGGAGACGCGGAAAAGGCGATAAGGAGTTTTTGGAACCAAGAGGTATCGCCATTTACAAACGATTTGGACAAGTTTTTGTGGCAGAGAAAGAATCAGCCCAGTATTACTGGATAGGTACGGACATAGTTAATTTTGAAGGAAATTGGGATTCTGAGTTAGATATAATCGTTCTTGATTTTTTTCTCACGGAGCCATCATTTCTGACTTTGTATATTGAAAATCCAAATGAAAAATTAGAGAAACAAATTTTAAAAAAAGCACAATATTTTTCTGGCCCACAAAAGATTTATATAGATGGAAATTGGAAAAGAATTCCGCACCTCAAAATCGAAAATGCAAAGATTTATGGGAACGGGACTTATAGAAATTTGAAACCTGTGCCTCAAGGTACTTACACATTCAAATTAAAAATAGAGCCGACGTATTCTTCTTATAATTATTTTTCTAAAGAGGTTGAAACTGACATATTGATATCAATAAAATGAGATAATCAGGTATGAAAGAACCCAACGTTGATTTAGAGCTTGCCAAAGCTCACGGTTTATCGGAAGAAGAGTATGCGCGCATCTTAGAACTTCTGGGAAGAACGCCTACTTTTACGGAATTGGGGATTTTTTCGGTCATGTGGTCTGAGCACTGCAGCTACAAAAATTCCATCGCATTGTTGAAAACTTTGCCAAGAGACGGTGAACATCTGTTAGTTAAAGCTGGCGAAGAAAACGCCGGCCTGATTGATATCGGGGATGGATTGGCGGTTGCCTTTAAAATTGAAAGCCACAATCATCCTTCGGCCGTAGAACCTTACCAAGGCGCAGCCACCGGGGTTGGTGGTATCATGCGCGATATTTTTTCCCTGGGAGCTCGACCCATTGCCTCTTTAAACTCTCTGCGATTTGGCTCTTTAGACGACCCCAGAGTTCGATATCTTTTTGACGGCGTGGTAAGAGGCATAGGCGATTACGGAAATTGCTTTGGCGTGCCAACGGTTGCGGGAGAGGTCTATTTTGACGATAGCTACCAGGGCAATCCGCTGGTTAACTGCATGGCCGTAGGTATTGTCAAACACGATAAGATTGCTAAAGCCGTTGCCAAAGGAGAAAAGAACACAGTGATGATTGTTGGCTCCTCTACGGGCAGGGATGGTATTCACGGAGCTACTTTTGCTTCTGAGGAAATCGATGAAGGCTCGGAAGAACGCAGACCACAAGTGCAGGTGGGCGACCCATTTACCGAAAAACTCCTTCTGGAAGCCACTTTAGAAATGATTAAAAATGACCTTCTGGTAGGGGTTCAGGACATGGGGGCTGCCGGAATTACCTGTTCCACCAGCGAAATGTCTGCAAGAGGCGATAGTGGAATGGTAATTGATTTAAGCAAGGTACCGCTGAGAGAAGAAGGCATGAGCCCCTACGAAATTATGCTTTCTGAATCTCAAGAACGAATGCTGGTGGTGGTGAATAAAGGAAAAGAAAATGCTGTAAAGGAGATTTGCGATAAATGGGACTTGAATGCTGAAATCATTGGACATGTGACTTCAGGTCCAAATGTAAATGTAAATGTAAATGGTTTTTGGGTCGCGCAAATTTCAGCGAAAGCTTTGGTTTTAGGCGGTGGTGCTCCAGTTTATCAAAGAGAATCTCACAAGCCGGCGTACCTTGAAGAGCTTCATAATTTTGATTTTAATTCTCTGCCTGAGCCAAGAAATTACACACAAATTTTGAAAAATCTTCTCACTTCTCCTAATATTGCCAGCAAGGAGTGGGTGATTCATCAGTATGATCACATGGTGCGAACCAACACAGTGGTTTTCCCTGGATCGGATGCCGCTGTAGTACGTGTTAAAGGTACCAATCGCGGATTGGCTATGAAAACCGATTGCAACGGCCGCTATGTGTATTTGAATCCACGAATGGGTGCGAAAATATCGGTAGCAGAATCAGCAAGAAATGTGATTTGTACCGGTGGGAAACCAGTGGCCATTACCAACTGTTTGAATTTTGGCAATCCTTACAAACCGGAGATTTACTGGCAGTTTAAAGAAGCGGTCACTGGTATTGGAGAGGCTTGTCGAGCTTTAGAAACGCCAGTAACAGGCGGTAACGTCAGCTTTTATAACGAAAATCCTGAAAGTGCTGTTTTTCCCACACCCGTAATTGGAATGCTCGGTATTGTAGAGGATTTGAGTCATGCTACTACAGCCTGGTTTAAACAGGAAGGAGATGTCATCGTTCTTCTAGGTGAAAATAGGGGAGAAGTTGGCGGAAGCGAATATTTGAAGGTACAATTTAACAAAGTAGCAGGCGATTGTCCTCAATTGGATTTAGAATTTGAAAAGCGCCTGCAAAAAGCCTGTTTAGTAGCCATCCAAAGTGGCTGGATCCATTCTGCTCACGATGTTTCGGAGGGAGGGTTAGCCGTGGCACTGGCGGAATGTTGCTTTTTAAATCCAGAGCAGAAAGTCGGAGCACAAATTCATTTGAAAATACACAGCCGAAGGGATTTCATTTTATTTGGAGAAGACCCGTCCAGAATTATTCTTTCGCTATCTGGAAATAAATTACCGCAATTAAAGCAATTATGTGAAAATCATAAAGCCCCAATGACGATGATCGGTCGAGTTGGAGGAACTAATTTGACAATAAACAATTTGATAAATACTGAAGTTGATGAGCTTGAATGTTTGTATCGAAATGCAATTCGAAATAAAATGGAGGTCTAAAAAATTTACTTAATTTCCAAGATATTAGATCGCTCAGTAGATTTATGCTGAGCGTACTTTTGATATAGGATATTTATCTCAAAGTAGGTCAATGTGTGGAGCTAAATTAGGCATTTGGACACATGTCCTGTTCTGATTTCCCGCATACTTCCAGCGGATTTTTTTTAGCTTTTCCATATGTTGAGTTGTTTCTATCCGTTGGCTTTAATTGAATTGCGGCTTTGCCACACTATGTTTTTAAGATATCTTTTAAAAGCATATAAAATCCTGTATATCCTGTCATTAAACATTTAAAGAGGAGGAACATTGAAGCAGCAATCGATTCCACAACCTGATGATCCTAAAAATATTAAACTTGTTTCTCTTAACGATGAAGAGCTTACAGTTAATAAAATCATAGCAGTCACACGTCACTTTGCTCGGGTGGAACCCTTCACCGGACCTAAACGGAAAAAAGTAGAAGAAATGAGAAAATATGTCGAAGAGCATTGGTTTAACGATTCGGCACAACCTCGATATGGATTTAATACCGGAATCGGCTCTTTAAAAAACGTAAAAATTTCCCAAGAAAATATTGAAAAATTTCAAGAGCTTTATGTTAAATCTCACAGCGTTGGCGTCGGCGATCCACTGGATGTGGAAATTGTTCGTGGGGCCATGCTGCTTCAATCCAATGCCCTGGCAAAAGGTTATTCTGGGGTACGGGCTGAAATTATTGACAAACTCATTGAGATGTTGAACAAAAGGATTCATCCAGTAGTACCTGAGCAGGGATCTTTAGGAGCTAGTGGCGATTTGGCACCCCTTACGCACATAACTTCAGTGTTGGCAGGTGAAGATGAAGCTGAAGTTTGGGTCAGTATGGAAAGACAAAAAGTTAAGAATTTAAAGTTTTCTGATGAGGTTCTGAAATTTTTCCATAATGGCGAAGAAGTTACATTTCAAACAATTCGTTTGCAAGGCAAGGAGGCCGTGTCGCTCACAAATTCTACGGCGATGATGCTTTCCATGGCAGTCCATTTAATATATGATGTCGAGATTTTACTAAAAAATGCTGATATATCTGCAGCGCTCAGTCTTGAAGCCATGATGTGTGAGAAAGATGCTTTTTCTGAAGATCTGCATAATTTGAGAAATCAAGTAGGGCAAATCAACACGGCCGATAACATTCGAAATATGATCCACAATAGTAAACGTATGTCCCCGGAGGCGCGACTCGCCTATTTTCAATATATTACAGAGAAACAATTTAAAAAAGACTCTGAGTTGGAGAATTCTGTGGTATTACTTAAAAAATATATGCGTGATCATGAATTCGAGAAAGATAGGGTACAAGATGCCTATTCTTTACGTTGTGTACCGCAAGTTCATGGTGCTTGCAAAGATGCCTTTCATTTCGTAAAAAATATTGTTGAGCGAGAAATTAGGGCCGTAACAGATAATCCGGTTATTTTTCTTGACAAAAATGGTGCTGGATATAAAATCAAAAGCGGTGGTAATTTTCATGGCGAACCCTTAGCTTTGGCTATGGACTATTTAGGAATTGCCTTAGCAGAAATTGGCAGCATCTCTGAACGCCGCCTCTACCGTCTATTGAGTCCAAGCATGAATTTTGGCTTACCGCGTAATTTATCAGGAGGAGAAATAGGTTTAAATACGGGGTACATGATTGTTCAATATACGGCTGCACAACTTGTCTCAGAGAACAAAATTTTAGCTCACCCTGCCAGCGTAGATACCATTCCCACATCAGATAATCAGGAAGACCATGTGAGTATGGGTTTAACTGCCGCCAGAAAAGCACAGAATATTGAACAAAATGTTCAATATCTTATCGCAATGGAATATCTCTGTGCGATTCAAGGGCTGCATTTAAGCTGTCAATATGAGTCGGTAAGTTTAGAAAAATTTCCATTGGGAAGAGGCTCTGCGGCCGCGTTTGAATTTATAAGAAAATTTAAAGTTGAATCTTTAGATAAGACACACTATCCATTTCAATTAATGAAAGAGGATGAATATCTTCAAACAAAAATTGAAACTATGCAGAAATTGAGTTCAGAAGGGGTCATTGTGAAGGCGGTTGAAAAGGAACTTGAACTATTTGTTTAGTAATTGAATACTCATAATTATTGATATATATGCAGATAAATAAAATTTCCATTGTTATTCCGGTTTATTGTGAACAAGAAACGATTCGTGAAATTGTACGCCGCGTATGGAATGTAGATTTAGGTTTGGAAAAAGAGATTATCATTGTTGATGATTTTTCAACGGATGGAACCCGTGAGATTTTAAAAGAAATGCAAAACGAAAATAAGGCTTTAAAGATATTTTTTCACGAACGGAATCGTGGAAAAGGAGCGGCGTTGCGGACAAGCTTTGCTCATGTTACTGGGCAGATCGTAATCGTTCAGGATGCTGATTTAGAATACGATCCTCAAGAATATCCTAAATTACTTAAGCCAATTTTAGAGGGCAAGGCCGATGTGGTTTATGGTTCACGATTTTTGGGCGGCCCCCAACGCGTTTTGTACTTCTGGCATTACATGGGAAATAAATTACTGACCTTATTTTCAAATATGCTATCTAATCTTAACTTAAACGATATGGAGACGTGTTATAAAGTATTTCGGACCTCCATCCTTCAGAATATTCAGTTCAAATCCAATCGCTTTGGCTTTGAACCAGAATTTACTATGAAAGTTGCCAAACTTAAATGTCGGATTTACCAGATACCAATTTCTTACAGCGGACGTACTTTTATAGAAGGGAAGAAAATTACATGGCTCGATGGACTCGCTGGCTTGTGGCACCTGCTGCGATTTCGACTTTGGAACTAATTTTTTATCTGAACGGTTGTGTAGTAAAAACTCACTGGAACCATGTTCCAGCGCGAAATCCGACTCATCTGTGACCCTGAATAAACAGTTTGATTTTACTTAAGGAACATAAATGGTAATTACAACTGCTGAGAATAAAAATAAAAAGGCCAGGAAGTCAAAAAAACATAAGCACAAATCAGCCACTCATCGTTCGGGACAATTTTTAAACACACAATCAGTATTTTGGATTCTTTTTATTTTATCTATTTGTGTTATCAGTTACATTAACATCTTTGATCAAAAACTTGATCTAAATGGAGATAATGTAGGTTATTACTTACTTGGTAAGGCGCTTGCCAAAGGTGAAGGATTTGTTAATATCTGGAATGCAGAGAAGCCACCTTCAAATCATTTTCCTCCGGGATATCCTACTATTATTTCATTAATCATGTTCATCATATCTGATAATGTAATAACTATTAAAATAGCAAATGGTTTGTTCTTTTTTTTATCTATTGTTGTTCTGTTTTTGCTGTTCAATCGAGCTCAGGTTGAAATTAAATTTACGGCTTTAACGACGCTTATTATTGCTGTTAATTCTCATTTACTTCGTTACGCCTCAATAATGATGAGTGAAATTCCTTATCTTTTCTTTACTTCTTTAGCTTTGTATTTAACAACAAAAATTAATTTCTCAAAGAAGCCATATAAAAATATTTTGTTATTAATAATAATATCATGCTTAGCGATAGCCTATTATATTCGCACAATAGGGATCGCCGCTGTTTTTGGAATCATCTTTTATTTCATTTTAAGGAAAAAGTGGTTGTATGTTTTGTACACCGGAATTAGTTTTATGGTACTCGTTATTCCTTGGTTTATACGGGGACAGATACTTGGCGGTAATCCTTATTTGAATCAATTAATCATGGTCAATCCTTATGATTCTACACTTGGCTTTGTAGGAATAGTTGATATATTTAAACGCTTTTTAACTAATTTTTTAAGATATATTTCTATCGAGATTCCCAATGGTTGTCTACCATTTTTGGAAAAAGCGCTTTACTCTAAACCACTTATAGGTTGGAGTATTGGTATTGCGATACTGGGATTGTTTATCTACGGGATCATAAAGTTGAAATCGTATCAGACCCTGTTTATTGGATACCTTGCTGGTATTTTGGGAATTACTTTTCTTTGGCCTGAAGTTTGGTATGGGATACGATTTATTGTCGGAATTATACCGTTTCTTACTTTTTTTGTTTTTTATGGATTTTATGAATTTATCAAGACAATTTTAGAAAAAAAGCATCTAAGTTTAAAATTTAGTCCGTTATTTCTTTCGCCTATTTTGCTGTTTTATTTTTTCCCATTACAACAGCAACACATTAAATCACAGAGAACTTATCCACCTAATTGGATGAATTATTTTCGCCTTGCAAACTGGGTGAAACAAAATACTCCATCTAATACAATAGTAAGTTGCCGCAAGGCAGAATTTTTCTATTTGTTTTCAGACCGTTCAGTAACTGTTTATGCTTTTACTAGGGATGATCAAAAATTGATTCAAAGATTAAGAGAGCAGGAGGTTGATTATGTCGTGGTCGATCAACTTGGTTATGGCTCGACTCCTAAATACTTAGTGCCTGCTATTCAAAAGAATCCAAATAAATTTCGTGTAGTTATTCATTTAAAAAATCCTGATACTTATTTACTTGAATTTCTCAATTGATAATTACTGAACTTAGAAGAATGGTAACACATTATCAACATTTGCGGTAGTTATTTTTCATAAACCTTTAGTCAACTCATTTGCAAATATCAAAAGTTACATTTTTTAGTTTGTTTTTTCTAATCACGACACTTTGGGCAGAGCCTATTCATTCAGATCATGTAAAGGCTGAACTCATATCTGAAGTCTTATCCATCCAGCCAGGTCGCCCCATTTGGGTTGCAGTCCGACTTCAAATGGATAAACATTGGCATACCTATTGGCGAAATCCTGGCGATTCTGGCTTACCCACGAAAATTGAATGGAAACTTCCAAAGGGATTTCACGCAAGCGATATTCAATGGCCTTATCCACAAAGATTTGATACGACACCTATTGTGAGTTTTGGTTATGAAGAGGAAGTTCTTCTACTAACAATGATTGAAGTACCCGAATCCATTAATTTAAGCAAAAATGTTGTACTGTCAGCGAGTGTGGACTGGCTGGAATGTAAAGATATTTGTCTGCCAGGCCATTCGGATTTGAAAATCGCATTACCTGTTAAAGATGAAGTTCCAAAGTTTGATCATCGTTGGGCAAAACAATTTGAAATGACGCGTAAGAACGTGCCTATTACATATTCAGATTGGAAAATAAATGCAAAGCATGACGAATCTCTAATTATTATCCAACTTATTCCACCTGTTTGGTTTAATGGTAAGATCTTAAGCATGATATTTTTTCCAGAACAGGCTGGTGTTATAGATCACTCTGCACCACAAAAAATTTTAAAAACTAAAAAAGGATACATCATCAGAATCAAGAGATCACCTTTTGCTGAGAAGCCGCCGGCTCGTCTTAAAGGTGTTTTAGTTTCCCAGGAAGGTTGGCGCGGTCCGGGTTCAGAGCGGGCTTTACAAATCGATGTACCACTTCAGTAAAATTTGGCTTTAAATAATTAATAAATCTGAAAGAATGAATTAGAAATAAGGGGGATTCGCGCCTGAAAATTTCTTATAATAAGATTTTTTTATCTGTTGGGTTGTTTCTATCTATTGGAGAAATAAAGGTTGCTGTGCTTTTATGATATCTATCTAAACGGGGAGAAAGGTAAAATATCTCAAATTATTATGATTATAAATAACTTATGTTAATACGTTTTTTAATGATTTTGACAATACGAAAACTAACAGGAGGATATTACTATGAAACGAAATATTTTTTTACCGTTACTCTTCTTAAGTTGTTTCTTTGGGTTATTTCAAAATGTTCAAGCAGATGAACCTATTATTGGTAAACCAGCGCCGGATTTTACTCTCACTGATTCGAATGGTAAAAAGCATTCGTTGTCTGATTACCAGGGCAAGTTTGTTGTGTTAGAATGGTTTAATCCCGATTGTCCTTTTGTTAAAAAACACTACGGTAGTGGAAACATGCAAAAGCTACAAAAGAAATACACTAAAAAGGATGTTATCTGGTTAATAATTAATTCATCAGCGCCCGGTAAACAAGGCCATTGCCCTCCTGATAAGGCAAATAAAATAATTAAAGAAGAGAATGCTGCCCCGACAGCCTTCCTGCTTGATCACGACGGAAAAGTAGGTAAGTTGTACGGTGCAATAACCACACCCCACATGTATATCATTAATCCAAAAGGTGTACTGGTGTATAATGGCGCTATTGATGATAAACCGTCCACGAAAAGGGAAGATATTGCCAAAGCCAAAAATTATGTGCAATTGGCTTTGGACGAAGCGATGGCTGGGAAAAAGGTATTAATAAAAGTGACTCAGCCCTATGGTTGTACTGTGAAATATAAATAACTCTATTAGTTATGTTTAACCCAGAAATCATTCGGGGTCAACGTCTTAATAACCTCGCAATGACAGTTAGTTCGACACATTTTTTCTAAAAATATGAGTTTTAAAGTAAATTTTATTCTTAACCATTTTGCATTCTATGAAATATATCAAACCAAGCTTACCTAAAGGTACTCGCGACTTTTTGCCCGAACAAATGTTTCGGAGACAGTATGTAATCGAGACCGTGAAGGACATTTTCGAGAAGTATGGTTACGAACCATTGGAAACACCATCCATTGAAAAATTGGATGTGCTCTCTGGCAAATATGGTGATGAAGGAGAACAGCTAATCTTTAAAGTGCTTAAACGAGGAACTGGTCTCGAGGAGTTACTGCGTGGAAGCCAAGAATTTGTAGCCAAGGAATATAGTGAACTGGTTGAAGAAGCTCTGCGTTATGATTTGACCGTTCCTTTGAGTCGAGTGGTAGCTATGTACGAGAATGAACTCATATTTCCTTTTAAGCGCTACCAAATCCAGCCGGTTTGGCGTGCTGACCGACCCCAGAAAGGGAGATACCGGGAATTTTACCAGTGTGATGTGGACACAGTTGGTACCGAATCCATGCTTGCTGATGCCGAATCCATCGCTATTGTTCACGACGTTTTAACCACCCTTGGTTTTGAAAAATTTAAAATTCGCATCAATAACCGAAAAATATTAAATGGCATTTTGAGCTATGCTGGTGTAGAAAGCGAAAAAGATATATCCGTTTTCATGGCCATAGATAAACTGGAAAAAATTGGGTTGGAGGGGATCAAAAAGGAACTTGCTGGTAAAGGAATATCCGAGGTCGAGACAGATAAAATTCTCACAATATTAGAAATTGCTGGTGAGTCGGAACAGATTTTATCGGAGCTTTCAAGTAGATTTAATCAATTTGAGTCGTTCAATGAAGGCACTAAAGAACTCAAACAAATCATTTCATATCTCGAAGATTTAGGCGTTCCAAAAGCCAATTATCAAATCGACCTCTATTTAGTTCGAGGTTTAGGATATTACACGGGTCCCATTTATGAGTCTGTGGTGGAAGAACCGAAAATTGGCAGTTTAACTGGCGGCGGCCGCTATGACAAATTGGTAGGTATGTTTTTGGGACGTGACATCCCTGCCACAGGGACTGCTTTCGGCATCGAACGAATTATCGATGTTATGAATCAATTGCAAATGTTTCCAGAGACCAAAACAAAAACCCAGGCTTTTGTGACTATTTTTGATGATTCAACCCGTGAGGCCAGTTTAAATTTCACCCAAAAACTTAGAAAATCTGGTGTAAATGCGGAATTCTTTTATGAAGTGACCAAAATCAAAAAGCAATTTTCTTATGCGAATAAAAAAAGAATTCCTTTTGTTGTTATCATCGGACCCGATGAGATAGTAAGCAATCAAGTAACCATAAAAAATATGAAAACTGGTGAACAGAAGACCTTAAGTCCGGAGAAAGCAATTGAAATTATAATTAGGGAAAAATCAATTTAAATCATAATTAAGGGATGCAAGTAAGGAATAATGGCTTGGGGACTGGCTTTCGAGGATGCAGTGCCAAGATGCGATTTGCCAGTCCCCTGGTCTTTGATCTCCTTATGCCAAAGGGTTAGAACGGAGATCAAATATTTCTAAAATTTGTTTGGAAGTCCATTTCTTGAGTGTTTGAAATTGGAGCTTGAAAATTAAATGCTTCAGTTTATAGATAAAAATGTTGGAAGGTATCCATGTCATTTATAAATCATTTTTGCACTTACGTCATTTATTCTTTTGCAAATTAAATGCCATGTTTATTGTTTATTGTATAAACTATTGTTTTTTAATAAAAGTATTAAATGAATTTCCTGAAATTATTGGTTACGCGTGAATGTTCCTGAAACAGTGTAATGATTTGAAACAGGCCACCATTTTAACCCATATTAATTCTCCGATTCATCTTCCATAGGTTTTTTCATCTTTTCAGATTCTGTTTTATTTACTAATTCTTTTCTGACTTCTAACTCATTTATAACTTTTGTAAATACGTTTAACCAAAGTTTAGGATTACTTTCAAAGTAATTAATGCTCGCTTCAAACTCCTCTCTTGAAACTCCAAATTTATCTAGTGCCATCTGTAATGGGTCTAAGCTATCAGCTTCTGTCGGATTCACGGATTGTAAAACCAGTTCAACGTATATATTGACAAATAGATCAAGGTCTAAGGTTTTTTCTTTTGGTTTGGTTGAACATCCAGTAATTAAAAAAATTATGATAATACAGATAAAATTTTTTACCATTGGTAACCTGTCATATTAAGGGGAAATGAATTAAGTTATCTAAATGTATGAAAACATTAGATGACTGTCAATAGCTTATTCAATTTAAATCTTGACTTTTTGTTTTATTTTTGATAATTTACATTAAAATCAAGGTCTATTGATTTGTCGATACAAAAAAAGAAAGAAAAAATTCAATTTACTTGCCAGTCTTGTGGTTATGTTTCACTGCGGTGGTTGGGTCGCTGTACTGAATGTGGCGTTTGGAACAGCTTCCTTGAAGAACGGATTACGCAGAGTTCCCCGAAAAAAGGAATTCATCCAAAAGAAACCTCTTCTCCCGTCGCTCTGGCTCAAGTTTCTTTCGACCAGCATGAAAGAATTGTGGCTCAGGGTCAGGAGTTTAATCGCGTTTTGGGAGGTGGAATTGTTAACGGTTCGGTAATTTTAATAAGTGGTGACCCTGGTATAGGTAAGTCTACTTTGATGCTGCAAGAAGGGGTAGCTTTAGCGAATAAATATTTCCCGGTATTATATATTTCTGGTGAAGAGTCTGCTCGCCAAACTAAATTGAGATCCCAAAGGTTAGGAATTGATACCGAATATTTGTACATATTAACAGAAACAGATATTAACGAAATTCAAGCAGGCATCGAAAAATTAAATCCAAAGCTGATCATTGTTGATTCCATTCAAACCATGTATCAGACTGCATTTGAAAGCTCGCCAGGCAGCATCAGTCAAGTTCGGGAATGCACCTTAATATTTTTAAATATTGCCAAAACCAAGAACATACCAATTTTTCTCATTGGGCATGTGACTAAAGAAGGGTTTGTTGCAGGTCCAAAAGTTTTAGAACACATGGTGGATGTTCTTCTACACTTTGAAGGAGACCGTGATCATTTTTATCGGATTATTCGGTCGGTGAAAAATCGCTTTGGTTCGACAAGGGAGATAGGCGTTTTTGAGATGACAGAAAAAGGGCTGAAGGAAGTTAACAATCCTTCGGAAATATTTTTATCTCAACGAAAAGAAAACATTTCAGGTTCTACCGTAATCTGCACCTTGGAGGGTACACGGGCCTTTTTGGTGGAGATTCAAGCATTGGTGAGTCCCACAAGTTACGGCCTCCCACAAAGAACGACCAGCGGAATTGACAGTAAGCGCCTTTCTTTGCTATTGGCAGTGCTTGAGAAGCGCGTTGGATTTCGTTTAGGAGCGTACGATGTGTTTGTAAACGCCGCTGGGGGGGTTCGAGTAGATGAACCATCGGCTGACTTGGGAATTTTGATTTCTATTTCCTCCAGTTTCAAAAATCAAGTAGTAGTGCCAGAAGCCGTTGTAATTGGCGAAGTAGGACTTGGGGGTGAAATTCGGGCGGTTCCGCAGATTGAAAAGCGAATCGACGAGGCCGCTAAGTTAGGGTTTAAAAAAGCTGTGATCCCAAAATTAAACTTAAAAGGATTGACTTCAACAAGCTCTTTGAAACTTTTACCCATAGATAACGCTGAAGAGGCGCTGGAAGAGGTACTTAATTGACCCCAGGATTTCAAATTCAAAAGGAAGATATGGCAAGTAAAGCTAGAGTTGGGGTTTTAAAAACGGCCCATGGTAAAATAGAAACACCTGTTTTTATGCCAGTCGGGACTCAGGGTACAGTTAAAACCCTTTCCCCAGACGAATTGGATAATGTAGGTAGTCAGATCATTCTTGGAAATACCTATCATCTTTATTTACGTCCTGGTCATAAAATCATAGAAATGGCAGGAGGGTTGCACAAATTTATCCATTGGAAAAAGGCTATTCTGACCGACAGCGGTGGATTCCAAATTTATAGTTTAGCTGAGCTGAGTAAAGTAAACAATGATGGCGTCGTTTTTCAATCCCATCATGATGGTTCATATCATGAATTTACCCCCGAGCGAATTGTAGAAATTCAATTGAGTTTAGGTTCGGACATCATGATGGTGCTGGATGAATGTCCGCCTTATCCATGTACAGAAAGCTATGCCGCTGAATCAATTAAGAGAACGAGTAATTGGGCCAAACGGTGCCTTTTAAAGTATAAAGAATCAGAGCCGAAATTTGGTTATGAGCAGGTCATTTTTGCTATTGTGCAGGGGAGCACGTTTCCTGAATTGCGAAAAATTAGTGCTGGGTCGCTTATCGAAATGAATTTCCCCGGCTATGCAATTGGAGGGCTTTCTATTGGTGAACCTAAATCTGTTTTGTTTGAAATTGCCGAAATTTGTACTCTACTTTTGCCTAGAGAAAAGCCGCGTTATCTTATGGGCATGGGCAAGCCCGAAGATTTGGTAGAAGCTATTTCACTCGGTGTAGATATGTTTGATTGTGTGATCCCAACTCGGAATGGACGCAAGGGACAGGTCTTTACTTGGGATGGGCCGATGAATGTGAAAAACGCTAATTATAAAGACGATTTTCAGCCCATTGATGAAAACTGCCGCTGTTATGCCTGCAGGAATTTTAGCCGGGCTTATATCCGCCATCTAATTCAAGCGGATGAAATATTAGGTTTAAGATTAGGAAGTTTACACAATCTTTATTTTTACCACGAATTGGTTAGCAAGATTCGAGAAAGCATTTATAACGAAAATTTTCAATCTTGGAAAAAAGATTTTAAAAATAATTATAATGCATTAAAAGATGTTAGTGCATTTGAATATTGAAACTAAAATCTAAATTATGGAGGGAGGCGTGAACCAAATATTTTTATTTTTCATGTTGAGTGGGTCTGGATCTCCAGACGGAGCTAATCCGTTAGCCTTGTGGATGCCTTTTATTTTAATTTTTGCTATCATGTATTTTTTAATATTCCGACCGCAAGCTAAAAAACAAAAGCAGCAACAGGCTATGATTCAATCCCTAAAAAAGGGAGACAAAGTTATAACTGCAGGCGGGATCTTTGGAACAATTGCGGGAATTAAAGAAAAAGATAATACCCTTATTATTAAAATTGCAGATAATGTGAAAATTGAAATAGTACGTACTTCCATTACAAAAAAGTTGGAATAGTTTCATGGCTGTTAGATATATCGTTAAATATGGAAACCCTTTTCTCAGAATAAAAGCTACGCCAATTGATGTAATAAACGATTCCATTCTTACGCTGGCGGACGATATGATCGAGACCATGCAATATGCGGAAGGCATTGGATTGGCAGCCACACAGGTTGCAGAATCCATTGCTTTGTGTGTAGTTAATTTAGGACTCATAGAGGAAGGAGCATCACCCAAAGCATATATAAATCCAGTCGTGCTAAACGAAGAAGGTTCCTCAACTATGGAGGAAGGGTGTTTGAGCATTCCTGATATCCGCGAAGATGTTGCGCGGCATGAAATCATCCGAGTTAAGTATAAAGATTTAGACGGGTATGAACATGAAGAAATCTATGGTGGAATGCTTGCGCGGGTTCTCCAACACGAGATTGACCACTTAAATGGTATATTATTTGTGGATAGAATTAGTCCAATAAAAAGGAAGCTTTTATCCAAAACGTTAAAGAAAATAGCTGAAGAGAGCAAACTGGAGCCAAAAGTTCCTATTGAAACTTTAAAAGGCATCCTATGAGAATTCTTTTTATGGGAACGCCTGAGTTTGCAATTCCCAGTTTTAAAACCATCATGGAGAGTTCCCATGAATTGGTTGGGGTGGTCACGTCGCCAGATAAACCTGTGGGACGCGGATTAAAAATTCAGCCGACGCCTATTAAAAAAGTTGCTTTGGACTTTAACATTCCAATTTTACAACCGATACATTTGAAAGATTCAGAATTTATTAACCAAATAAAAAGTTTAAATGCCCATCTCTTTGTTGTGGTTGCTTTCCGAATTTTACCACTAGAAGTATTTAAAATTCCGCCAAAAGGTACAATAAATCTGCACGCCTCTCTTTTGCCAAAATATCGTGGAGCCGCACCTATTAACTGGGCCATCATTAATGGAGAAAAAGAAACCGGTGTGACCACAATTTATATTCAAGAAAAAGTTGATGCCGGTGATATCATTTTACAGAAAAAAGCTGCGATTGGAGATGATGAAACCGCTGGGGAACTTCACGAAAAACTTGCCACGATAGGGGCGGAATTATTACTTGAAACGATTAATTTGATTAGTGAAAATCGAGCGCCAAGAAGTTACCAAACAGGCGAGGTTACCAAAGCACCTAAACTAACCAAAGAATTAGGTCATATTCAATGGGAAGAACCTGCTTCAAAGATTCGAAACTTGATACGAGGCTTAAGCCCATGGCCTGGGGCTTATACATATCTTAATGGAAAGCTCATAAAAATATTTCGAACGAAAATTTCTGCTAAATCAGAAGTAGCCAAAGTTCCAGGTGAAATTATAGCTATAAAATCTAAAGAAGGGTATATTGAAGTGACAACCGGTTCAGGCCACATTGAAATTTTTGAACTGCAGCTTGAAGGTAAACGTAAAATGTTAACTAATGAATTTCTAAGGGGGCATGTGTTAGAAGTAGGTGAGATATTTGGCTAAAGGGAAACTTTCTGCCCGTGAGATTTCTGTTAACATTTTAGATAAAGTTTATAAAAAAGGCTTTTATGCTGATGACCTCATTTTAAAAGAGTTTAAAATACAAACGCTTAAACAGGAGGACAAATCATTAATTCTTGAACTGGTGAACGGCACCCTAAGATGGCGAGGGCAGCTTGATTGGATTTTAACTAAATTTTTTCATGGTGACTTTATAAATTGCCAGAGTAAGTTAAAAAGTATTTTGGAGGTAAGCTTATACCAAATAAAATTCTTGGACAAAATACCTGAATATGCCGCAATTTCTCAGGGGGTTGAAATTGCAAAAAAGAATGGGGGAAAAGCCTGGGGAAATTTGGTGAATGGCGTTCTTAGGAGTTATTTACGAGAAGGAAAAGAGTCAAAATTTCCTTCATTTGATGGAGACCCTATATCAGCCCTGGCTGTTCATTATTCCCATCCCGCATGGATGGTGCAAAGATGGCTTAAACGATTCGGACTGAAAGAAACGAAACAGCTTTGCCAGTATAACAATTGTCGTCCAGCTATTTCCCTACGCGTTAATTTAAGAAAGACATCGCAAGAGGCTCTTTTAAAAATTTTTGAAAATTTAGGAATACAAGCGCTGCCATCTAAATATTTTCCTGATTTTATTAAAATTTTTAAACCACAAAATTTGACTCAACTTGCCCCATTTAATGAAGGATTATTTACCATTCAAGATGAAAGTACCGCTATACCCTGTTTGCTTTTGGCACCTCAAAAAGGAGAGATTATATTAGATCTTTGTGCTGCGCCAGGTGGAAAGGCTGGTTATTTGACAAATTTAACGAAAAATACCAGTAAAGTACTTGCTGTGGATATAAACCCCAAAAGAATGAATTTATTAATGAAAAATATTAAGAGATTAGAATTAACCTCCATTTTACCCATAATTGCCAATGGCACAAACTTTTATTGCAGAAACGTTGACAAAATCCTATTAGATGCCCCTTGTTCAGGCTTAGGAGTTTTAGCAAAACGAGCAGATTTGCGTTGGAAGCGTAAATTAGAAGATATTTTAAATATTAAACAACTTCAGAAATCTTTAATACAAAATGCAAGTAAGCTGCTAAAAAGAGGTGGTGTTTTAGTTTACAGCACCTGCACTCTTGAGCCAGAAGAAAACGAAGAAGTTGTAGAAGAATTTTTGGATAATAATAAGGACTTTAAGTTGGATAATGATTCAACTTTATTAAACGAAGAATTTATGAATTCCAAGGGTTACTGGACTTCATTACCACACAAACATGAAATGGATGGAGTCTTTTGTGCTAAAATGGTGAAATTAAAATAGTGTCCAATGGCCGGAATGTGCCACGCACTTCCAAAGTGCGTGGCGAGTTATCTATCAAGATCGGTCAGTATATTAATGTTGACCCAGGGTAAAAAAGGGATATTTATCCTTTTATTCGGTTAATATAATGAGAAAATTATTCAAGATATTTACTCCGAAAAGGTTATTGTTTCTAGGATTCTTATTTGTCCTATTTCTCGGTCTAATTATTTTATTCGATCAAGTTATAATGCCTTGGTACACCAAGCATGGAGAAGCTCTAAATGTACCAAATGTAACGGCCAAAAGATTTGAAACAGCAAAAGAAATTTTGGAGATGCAAGGTCTTAGAGTTGTTAAGGGAGGAGAAAAATACGATTCTGAGCTCCCCTTTGGTTATGTTGTTGCTCAAAATCCACGGGCCTATAGAAAGGTAAAAAAAGGACGTCGAGTTTATTTAACCATCAGCGTTGGAGAAAGGGAAATTCAAGTACCTAATTTAATAGGTCTTTCAGAAACTAATGCTGAAGAGACATTAAAAAGTTTAGGCCTCCGAATAGGAGAACGGGATTATCAATATGTTCCTAATGAACCTCCCGAGGTTGTAATTGCACAGTCGAAAGAACCCAAAAGCATGGTAAAAATGAGTACTGCCATTGATATAACCGTTAGTTTAGGCCAAGCCCATAAGAATGTCATCGTTCCTTCAGTCCTTGGTAAAACTTTAGAAGCCGCAAAAAGAGATATTGAAAAATCTGGGTTAACTCTCGGTAAGGTGAGGTACCAGGTGCTAAATAATTTTTTACCAAATACGGTAATAGATCAATCGATATCCGATGGTCTAACAGTTGCTCGTGGGGATACAATAGATCTTGTTATAACCACAGTTACTAAATCTAAAAGGTGAGTGAGAAAATGATTAAAATTGCTCCATCAATTCTCTCTGCAGATTTTTCGAAATTAAGAGAACAAATTCAGGTCGCCGAAGAAGCAGGAGCAGACTGGTTTCATTTAGACGTAATGGACGGTCATTTTGTTCCCAATATTACTTTCGGTCCTTTAATGGTTGAGGCAGTCAATAAGATTACTGACTTATCTCTTGATGTACATTTAATGATTGAGAATCCAGATTTATATATTAAACAATTTAGAGAGGCAGGTGCAGATATCATTTCTGTTCATGTTGAAGCTACCTTACATTTAAATAAAACCGTGAATTTAATAAAATCTTCTGGTGCAAAAGCTGGTGTAGTGCTTAATCCAGCAACACCAGTAAACTTTCTAGAAAATATCTTAAATGATGTTGATCTTGTTTTAGCCATGAGTGTTAATCCAGGATTTAGTGGTCAATCTTTTATTCCTGATGTTGTAGCAAAGATTCAACGAATTGCGCAATTAATAAACAAATCAGATCGTTCTATTTTTTTGGAAGTTGATGGGGGCATCGATAAGACCACAGCTCCAGAAGTGGTAAAAGCTGGGGCGAATGTTTTGGTTGCTGGGTCCTCAATTTTCGGTGCTACTGATATAGCAAAAGCATTTACTGAAATTAAAGAATCAGCCCTAAAAGAAAGAGGTGCAAATGTCAAAGTTTGCTGATACGGTATTAATTCTCGGTGGTGCTGGACTAGTCGGGTTTCAAGTTGCTCGCAAGATAGCAAAATATCTATCTCCAAGGAAAATTGTTATTGCTTCGCGATACATATATGAAGCAAAGAAAGCCGTTAATTTATTAAAAAAAGATTTTCTGCACGTTAGTTATCGCGCTGTTGGGGGTGACATATTTTTGCGTGAGGAATTTACCAAAGCCAAAAGGAGCGCCGTGAGAGAACGCGAGACCGAAAGAGCAGAAATCTTACAAAATCAAAATTGGCTTGACCAGATTTTCAAAGATATCTTTGGGCCTTTGAGAGAAGATATTCCAACAAATATCCGAACTCAAAGCCTTTTAGTTAAACTAATTGAGGGAGAAAAACCCGATGTAATTGTGGATTGCATTAACACTTCTAGTGCAATTAGTTACCAGAATGTAAGGTGGAGTTCTCAAGTAATAAAGGAATTTAAAGACCAACTCCAGACCCTCTTAGAAGTAGAATTTTCCAATGAGTTTTTTAAAAGTATTGAGAACTTAGATCGAGATAGCGTTCAACTTTTAAGTCAAAAATTTCAAAGCATTAGGAAGTTAGCTAAAAAGCAGCTTTTTACTGGGATTACCAATTTAAAGCTTTTAGATATTCTCCTAATTTCTCAACCCATCCCCCAGATTATCAATCATATTCGTCTTTTATCGGAATCCATGAAAAAAGCAAACACTAGAATCTACCTAAAAGTAGGAACGACTGGAACTGGGGGCATGGGTATGAACATCCCATATACTCACGGTGAGGATAAGCCCAGCTTTGATCTTCTGTCCAAAACCTGTGTGGGATTTGCTCATACTGGATTACTTTTTTTGCTGGCAAGAACCCCTGATGCGCCTGTGATTAAAGAAATAAAACCTGCCGCAATGATCGGGTACAAAAAGATAGAAGGTCAAGTCGTGCGACAAAGGAGGAAAGGGAAAATCATGCCCGTGCCTCTTTATTGTTGTGAGAGCGAAACGCTAAAGACTGGCAGTGTTTTAGAACTCGAACAGCAAGAATCCAAATATCAAAAAAAGAAAGATAAATTTTCAATTATCGGAGTCAATACTGGTGAGAATGGATTCTTCGGATTAGGGGAATTCGAGGCCATAACATCACTTGGCCAGATGGAGTTCGTTACACCCGAAGAATTGGCTGACTATGTTGTCCTCGAGATCATGGGACAGGGTACTGGAAAGAATATTATAACCGCTATCGATAGTGCGGTGGTGGACCCAAGCTATCGAGGTGGATATCTTCGGGATTCTGCCATTAAGAAGATTATCAATTACGAAAAAGAGATGAGGGTAAAGATAAGTGATGCTCTGCCAAGTATTGCCACAGGTACGCTTGGGCCACCAAAATTAACTAAGCTTCTCTTTGAAGCCTATCTTATCAGAGAAAACTTTCCAAACCTAAAAGCGATCCTGGAACCTGAAAAGGGTGAAGTGACTCCGGAGGAGATGTCAGCAAAGATAAACAATTATTTGAATGACAACCCAATAAAAGACCTTATTACTTCTTTAGGCCTTCCAATAATTATGCCTGATGGCAAAAAGATTCTCCGAAGTCCGTTCATCAAAATTCCAGAAACGGTACATGGTCGACTCACAATTCACGATCTTTCAAAGATAGACCTCTGGGCAGAACAGGGTTGGGTTGACTTGAGGCCTATCAATTTCGAGGCTGTTTACATCGATAAGCTTAAAAGAGATGGATGGATCGGTAGGTTTAAAAAAATGTTTGCATCTCAGAAGAGGTTCTACAAAGAAGGATCGTCCGAGCATGAACGAACCACATATATCTATGAAGACATTCGCATCGGAGAAGTCGTGGCTTGGATTTTTAGCAATGAGATTGGTGGCTATCGCGCCTGGTGAATCTAAATCCTAAAAAAATCTTGACAAAAAATAATTTATTAATTATATTGCAATTAATTTAAGGCGAACAAATTATCACAAATTATGAGGAGGAATAAGGAAGTATGGCGAAAGGTAGAGTTAAATGGTTCAATGAACACAAAGGATATGGTTTCATTGAACAAGAAGACGGTCAAGATGTTTTTTTCCATTTTTCAGTAATTGAAATGGATGGTTATAAAACTCTTCCAGAAGGGGCTGAAGTAGAATTTGAGAGTATATCTGGTGAAAAAGGACTGCAGGCTACTAAGGTCATTAGATTATAGTACGCCACGAAATATATCTTGATTGTCCCTATGATTTTAAATGAAAGGATTTATACCCCGATTAAAAATCGGGGTTTTGTTTATTATATATTGGAGTGATAATTGTGAATATTACAAAAAAAGATATAGATAAAATTGCTAACGTCTTGGGCGTGGAAGCCAAACATTGGGGCAATAACTATCGTTTTATTTTAGAAAATAAAGAAGACGGACGAAAGCTCTCTTTAGAAATTTATCCCAATATACCCATTGGAAATAAAATTGGAAATTTAATTAGTGTCTATACTATGAATACACACCTTCAGCTTCATTTTTGTACTGGATATGTGGTAAGTGAGATGTTGGGTGAGGTTACATTTATTGGTGAGTTGCAAGGACGTCTTTCTGGTCTTATTATAGAAAAAGAAGCGGGGTGTTCCCTATACGCAAATGTAGAATCAAGCCTGCTCTCAGGAGATTTTACCAAATTGGGTCCCGAGGTGATGCTTTCAGGAATAGCCCTTTCTCTTACTGAAGGAATACTTCCGAAATCGAAATAAAATTTAATGATTATATACAATTATTAGTATCATTTGTTAAAAACCTTTTTGGTTGCGGCGTGTCCGCGTTTGGTAGATGGAAGAATATTTAACTGAATTCCTCAATTTTCTTCGCATCGAAAAGAATGCAGCATTCAATACCGTTTTATCTTACCAAAACGATTTGAATCGTTATTTAAATTATCTAAAAATTAAAGGTTATAAAAGCCTGGATCAGATTGACACATCAGATGTACTTGCATTGATCCACTTATTAAACGAAATTGGTTATGCGCCAGCAAGTAGTGCAAGAAATTTATCTGCCATTAGAATGTTTCATCGTTTTTTAGTAGGGGAAAACTATCTCCAAATTGATCCAACATTAAATATTAGTTTTCCAAAACGGTCTAAAAATTTACCTTCAGTTTTAGATCAATCAGAGGTTGAATTGATTCTTGAGCAGCCAGACATTTCTGAGCCGAAAGGACTTCGTGATAAAGCAATGCTTGAATTTCTATATGCCACTGGACTACGTGTATCAGAACTCATTTCTATTCATAATTCAGATCTATTTTTTTCTGATGGATTTATTAGAGTTATTGGTAAAGGCTCTAAAGAACGACTGGTGCCCATCGGTGAACAGGCTATCTATTTTACCTATCAATATTTAAAAAATGTTCGACCGTTACTCAGTAAAAAGGGGAAGCCCCTAGATTGTGTTTTTTTAAACTGGCATGGGAAACCATTAACCAGAATGGGCTTTTGGAAAATTTTACGTTCATACGTAAATAAAGCAGGAATTAAAAAAAAAGTAACGCCGCATACGTTTCGTCATTCCTTTGCAACGCATCTCATCGAAGGTGGAGCTGATCTTAGGGCTGTTCAAGAGATGTTAGGCCATGTTGATATTTCTACTACTCAAATTTATACACATCTTGATCAGGAATATTTAAAAGAAGTTCATCGAAATTTTCATCCCAGAGAAAAATACGGTGATACTAAATTAACGACTCCTATTAATAATTAATTTAATCGCTTATGTCAAAGGATTTTAAAGCCAGCCACAATAAATTAGCTGAGCGGAAAACCTCATTTAAAACTGAATCAGGAATTGAGTTAAAGCGTCTCTATAAAGCATCTGATGTCTCTGAACTATTATCCGATATAAGTTTGCCAGGGGAGTATCCTTTTACTCGGGGGATATATCCCAACATGTATCGAAGTAGACTTTGGACCATGCGGCAATACAGTGGCTTTGCGACTGCAAAAGAAACAAACCAAAGGTTTCGTTATCTTCTTCAACGAGGACAAACTGGCTTATCCATAGCCTTCGATCTTCCAACTCAGATGGGATATGATTCCGACCATCCTTTAGCCGAAGGGGAAGTAGGAAGAGCAGGCGTCGCCATCGACAGCTTAGAAGATATGGAGAGTTTGTTTGACAGAATCCCATTGGAGAAAATTACCACCTCCATGACCATTAATGCTACGGCTGCTATACTTTTGGCATTCTATGTAGCTGTTGCAAAGAAGCAGGGTGCTAATTTAAAACAAATTAGTGGTACAATACAAAACGATATATTGAAGGAGTATATCGCAAGGTCAACTTATATTTATCCTCCTGAGCCCTCTATTCGGTTAGTAACAGATATTTTCGAATATTGCAAAGATAATCTACCTAAATGGAATACCATTTCCATAAGCGGATATCATATTCGGGAAGCTGGTTCCAATGCCGTGCAGGAATTGGCTTTTACTTTTGCCAATGCCATCGCCTATGTTACAGCAGCTCAGCAGCGCGGATTGAATGTTGATGAATTTGGTGCTCGTCTTTCTTTCTTTTTTACGTGTCACAATAACTTTTTCGAAGAAATCGCCAAATTTCGAGCGGCTCGAAGAATTTGGGCCAAAATAATGAAAGAAAAATTTTTGGCTAAAAATCTAAAAGCTATGATGCTTCGGTTTCACACACAAACAGCCGGCTCTACCTTGACTGCTCAACAGCCGAATAATAATATCATCCGAGTCACCTTACAAGCGCTGGCCGCAATATTAGGCGGGACTCAATCCCTCCATACCAATTCAAAAGACGAAGCCCTGGCTTTACCCACCGAAGAATCGGTTAGAATTGCTTTGAGGACGCAACAAATTATTGCTCATGAATCTGGGGTAGCAGATACAGTCGATCCCTTGGGAGGGTCTTACTTCTTAGAGAGTTTAACTCATGAAATTGAATCGAAAGTTTGGACCTATTTAAATAAAATTGATGCGATGGGTGGCGCAATTAAGGCTATTCAAAAAAAATACTTTCAAACAGAAATTTCAAAAAGTGCCTATGAATATCAAAACGCAATAGAGTCTAAGGAAAGGGTTATTGTTGGAGTTAATGAGTTTAAAGAAGATGAAGTAGCAGACACGAAAATTCTTAAAGTTGATCCCACGGTAAGAATTGATCAGGCAAATCGCCTAAAGGGATTGAAAGCAAAAAGAGATAATGAAAAAGTAAATAATGTATTAGCAGAATTAAAAAGAGCAGCGGCTGGCTCAGAAAATCTTTTACCAAGAATTATAGATTGTGCTGAAGCCTATGCTACTTTAGGGGAAATTTCAGGTGCTCTGAGGGAAATTTTTGGGACCTATAAAGAAACATAATCAAATATTTTTCACACGAATTAGTTTATTTTTATGGTTCATAACAAAAAACAATTACCCTTAAATGAAGAGGAGATTCAAAAAAGACTGAAAAGCAAATTAATTGCAAAAAAGATATATGCCTTTGGTCAGCTAAGTTCAACCAATTCTTATGCGAAAAGGCTGGCGCAAGAGGGAGTGCCGGAAGGTTCCTTGATAATATCAGATCAGCAAACCAAAGGACGTGGAAGGCTGGGCAGAAGCTGGGAATCTCCGCCTGGCAAAGGCCTTTGGTTTTCATTAATTCTTAGACCTGATATTTCTATTGACAAAGCAGGGATAATCTCGCTTTTAGCTGGTGTATCGATTGCTGAAGCCGTTGAAAAAATAACTAATTTAACCCCTATTTTAAAATGGCCAAATGATTTGTTAATTAATTCAAAAAAATTTTGCGGGGCTCTAATTGAAACTGAAATAGAAAGTAGAAGGCTTTCTTTTATTATTCTGGGCATAGGAATCAATGTTAATCAGTCAGAAGTAGATTTTTCAGAAGAAATTCGTAATTATGCAACATCATTACAAATTGAATCTAAAGGTTCCATTGATCGTCTTAATTTGTTGGTTGAAGTTCTACATTTTTTAGAAAAACAATATCTGGAATTCAAAACTGGAAAAATTTCCATGATTCTTGATGCGTGGAAAAGAAGATGTCCATATTTAAATAAGAAATTAATAATTAGGCAAAATGCTCGCGAAATAGAAGGGATTTTTGAAGATTTAGATGAGGGAGGTAGACTTTTACTACGACTTGCTCATGGTGAAATTAAGCAATTTAGTGTAGGAGACACTTCATTAAAAATAGAGAAAAATTGACGTGTTGCTGGCGATAGACATAGGAAACACCCTCATTACCATAGGGGTATATTCAAAAGATAAATTATTGGGTCATTGGCGTTTTTCCAGCGGTGTCAATCGCACAAAAGATGAATGCTGGATCATGGTAAATATGTTGTGCCAGAGTCAGGAGTTAGAGCTAACCGCTATATCAGCGTGTGCCATTTCCTCGGTTGTGCCCGATCAAACGCCTATTTATGTAGCCATGGCTGAGAATCAACTGGGAGTGCCAACGGTCGTGGTGGATTCAGACATTGATTCAGGCTTAAAAATACTTTACCATGATCCCCACTCTGTGGGCGCCGACCGTATTTGTAATTCTGTGGCAGGATTTCAAAAATATGGTGGCCCTTTGATTATTATAGATTTTGGAACTGCCACTACCTTTGACATCGTATCAGAAAATGCTGAATATTTAGGTGGAATCATTGCTCCTGGAGTGGAATCTTCATCTTATGCTCTTTATCAATATGCGGCTCGACTGCCAAAAATAGAATTGAAATTTCCTAAGCACTTAATCGCCAAGACCACGGAAACCAGTATGCAGGCTGGAATTATGTTTGGGACTGTGGAAATGGTGAACGGTCTTGTTCGGAGACTGACGGAAGAATTAGGGAAAAAGGCAGAAATAATCATTACTGGGGGCATTGCGGAACAAATTTTTGCTAAGCTTCAAATTTCAGCTAAATTGGAGCCATTTTTAACCTTAGAAGGATTATGGATAATTTATAAAAGAGTAATGAACAAGTAATATTGTTAACTTCAATGTGACTTCTTTTCGTCCACTCGCCTTATTTTTGTTCATAATTTCCTATTAAAAAGAAAACCATTATATCTAAATAATACATTAAAAATATTATAGTTACCATTAAAATTTAATTCGGCACAACCATTGCATTCAAAAATAGGATATTTATATATCACATTGGTGTTTCGCACCTAGGTCATTTATTGTTGAGTGTTTGAAGAATAGAAATTCTGGAGTCATTTCAACCGTGAAAATATTCAGATGTGAAATTTAAGGGGTCTTTATTGTTTCGTGTCAAAAACTTTTCTCGGTTAGTACCCCCTTTACTTCATTCACTCATATTTTGCGTCGCATTGATAGAATATTTGCAAATAATTCTCAGATGTACCTAAAACTCTAAGCTTTTATTAGTCAGGAGAGACTTCTATGTCTTTAAAATTGCCAAAAATTTTGGTAATTGATGATGAACCTACTATATGCAGTATGTTATTTGAAGCCTTAAGCAAGAAAAAATATCAGGTGACCTTAGCGGAAAATGGCAAAGAGGCTTTAGACCAGATAAAAAATAAAAATTTTGATTTAGTTATTACAGATTTATTTCTACCCGATTTAAATGGCATGGAAATTCTTAAAACAGCCAAACAAATAGACCCAGATTTGGGTTTAATAATGATAACGGCTCACGGTTCTGTTCAAAGTGCTGTTGAGGCTATGCGAGTAGGCGCGTACGACTATTTAACGAAAGGATTTTCTCTTGACGAAATTGAATTGACGGTGGAAAAATTTTTTAATTATCAAAGACTGGTCAAAGAGAATGAAATGTTGAGATCAGAGCTGGGAAGTCGCTACGGAATAGAAAATATAATTGGTAAAAGTCCCAAATTACAGAAGGTCTTTGAATCGGTAGAAATGGTAGCGCCCACTAAAGCCACTGTTTTAATACAAGGAGCCAGTGGGACTGGAAAAGAACTTATTGCGAAAGCTATTCATCAGCTAAGCCCTCGTCGAGAACGACCTTTTGTAAAAACTAATTGTGCAGCCATTCCTGAAGGGTTAATTGAAAGTGAGCTGTTTGGTCATGAAAAAGGAGCTTTTACTGGAGCATTACGACGAACTAAAGGACGGTTTGAATTAGCGGATGGAGGAACCCTTCTATTAGATGAAATTAGCGAAATTAAGCCAAGTCTTCAGGCTAAGTTATTAAGAGTTCTTCAAGAAAAAGAGTTTGAAAAATTAGGTAACCCGGAAACTATTCATGTGGATGTGAGAATCATTGCCACCACAAATCATGATTTGAGGGACGAAGTTGAAAAAAGAAAATTTCGTGAAGATTTGTTTTATCGATTAAATGTTGTGCCTATTTCTCTACCTACTTTAAAAGAAAGAAAAGATGACATTCCACTCTTAGTGAATTATTTCATAGAAATGTATGCAAAAGAGAATAATCGCCCTATTAAAAGAATAGATGGAGATGCTTTAAATTATTTAATTCAATATGACTGGCCCGGAAATGTTCGGGAACTTGAAAATACTGTGGAACGTGCGGTTGTCATTTGCAGAGAGAATACAATTCAAAAAAAACATCTATTTTTTGGAAACTATAATGGGATTGAAAATCAATCTGCTTCATTCTTGTCATCACCGTCAGGATTGACTCTTAAAGAAATGGAAAAAAAATTAATATTGCAGACCTTAAAAGAACAAAATTGGAATCGAACATGGGCTTCTGAAAAATTAGGCATAAGTGTTAGAACCTTAAGAAACAAACTTAGAGAATATAAAAAAGAAGGTCTATTAACGCATGAATTGGATTAAGTGGGAAATAAATTACAATTCTAGGTAAATAATTCCTTCCTAATTTGAAATCTTAACTCAAAACGATGTTAGCGAGATTTGAGAGATTGAGTTAGTAAATTTTTATTGATTAAATATTTATACAAAATACCCACCTGCATTAACCATTTATTTTAATTAGACATTTCTCATTAACCGCTTGTAAAAATTTTCAGTATATCCCATTTATTAAAATCACCTAATCCTTTTTAATTTACGATAATATTTGACTTCTATGGGTGGCATAGATGTTGCAAAAAATACAAGGCATTTTAACAATTTAGCAATCAATAATTGGATAAATTGTTACCAGCCATCCAACGCAAGGGAAAGGGAGCAATAAGCAATCAACTCAATGTGATCTTATAATTGGCAATTGCATTACCTGAATACCATTCTTATCGAAAAAAAATTATCTAAATAAAATGGAGTGAAAAAATGAAATCGTCCTATCACTACAGTCTCTGGAAGGAATATACAGCAAATCGAAATTTAAAAGCGAAGGAAAAACTTTTAACAAATTATTTACCACTGGTCAAATATGTAGCCGGTAAAATGATGTTTACGTTACCCTCTTCAGTTGATTACAATGACCTTTTAAGTGCTGGGGTTATAGGATTAATGGGAGCACTGGACCGGTTTAATCCTGATCAAGGCGTTAAATTTGAAACATTTGTCCTACCACGAATTAAAGGGGCTATTTTAGATGAACTAAGAACTCTAGATTGGGCCCCCAGGTCTTTACGTTCTAAAGCAAGAATGGTTGATAGAGCGAATGAGCATTTGGAAAAAGAGTTAGGGCGTGAAGCCTGCGATCAGGAAATCGCGCAAGAATTAAAAATGGACCTCGACGAATACAAAGCTGTTTTACGTGATCTTACCATAGCGTCTTTGCTTTCATTAGACGGAGGTCGTGTTGAAGATACAGAGCATTTTACTTCTATGTACGATCTACTGGAGAATCCTCAATCAGAGAATCCTTATCGATCTCTTGAACACGAGGAGATGAAAAAACTTTTGATTGAAGCCATAGAAAACTTGAATGAACAAGAAAAAATTGTGATGGCACTTTATTATTATGAAGAACTTACACTCAAAGAGATTGGTCAAGTATTAAATATTACAGAATCCAGGGTCTCTCAAATTCACAGTAAAGCAATAGAAAGTTTGAAAAGTGCCTTGGAAAAAGAAGTTTTATCATAATTCTAATTAGGTTGCGCTAAATTATTAAAATACAATATTGGAAAATGAATTAAGTGATATTTTTCAGAGGTAAATTGGATAGTATTGTTAGATTTATGAGCTCCAAATCTAAGAAAGATACTAAATTACCGGGAAAATTTTACGAGGATAGTTCCTGCCTATATTTAATTCAAAACTTTATGGAAAATTTAAACCAAATTGTAGAATTTGAATCGGGTAGTTTATTTTTATTTGAAAAGGAATCTCGGACGTTAAAAGAAGTTGCCAATAAAGGCGATGGTCTTAATTTTATCAGTGCAGTTCATTTCCCAATGGGAACCGGTCTGTCAGCTTGGGTAGCTCAGAAGGGTAAATTGATTTACCTTCCTGACATTCATCGTGGAAGTCGTCACGGCCAAAATCCAGTAAGATCGTATTTGTCGATGCCACTCGAGATAAATAATAAAATAGTGGGGGTGCTGAACTTGGGACATGTTGTTCCTAATGCTTTTGATGAGAAAGAAATAAAACAGATTGAATCCCTAAGCAAGGAAATCACCCGTAAGATTTATAATCGAATTTACTTAAATTTAGATTCCTATGAGCAAAAAGATTCTACTCATTGATGATGATAAGGATATCCATGAGCATATTCGAATCATCATGGAGAAAGCAGGTTACCAATTTTCGTCAGCTTTTAACGGAAATGATGGACTAGAAAAAATCATTTCAGAAAAACCTGATCTGATCATATTAGACTTTATGATGCCCAAAAAAAATGGAAGTGAAACATTTGAAGAATTCTTGACTCATTCACGATACCGTAATTTCCGTAATATTCCCGTCATAATGCTAACTGCAATAAGTCAGTCTCAAGATGAGATAAAGCGGCTTCTCCAAAGGGGATTAAACGCCTATCTGGAAAAACCATTTGGCCATAAAGAGTTATTGAATATTATAGAAAATACATTTGTCACAAATGAAATAAAAATAAGAAATAATAAGTTAAAAAAGGCAATTGAAAATGCTAAAAATTTTTTAGAAAATTTAATTGCAAGTTGTCCCGTGGCTATTATTACGACTGATATTGAAGGTAAAATTACATTTATTAACAAGGGCGCTGAAGACATTCTTGGTTATCGGTCTGACGAAATCTTAAAAATATCTTTTAATTCATTGCTATTATCTGGAAAAAATTTCCACATGGAAATGCTTAATAATATCAATCCGTTTACTCCTATGGTAACCAAAGAACTTTATATTAAATCGAAATACGGTAAAGGAATTCCAATGGGAATTACATATTCTTATTTAAAAGACCATAATGAGAATGTCCTAGGTTTACTTGTGGTTGGCCAAGACCTCACTAACCAGAAACGGCTTGAAAAGGAGTTACTGGAAAAAGAACGCCTTACAGCAATTACAGAAGCTCTTGCCACCATTAACCATAAAATTAATAACCCATTAACTCCTATTATAGGGAACATCCAGCTTTTACGAAAAGATGAAAATCAATTTCAGGAAAGTCATATAAAAAAACTTGAAATAATAGAATTAAACGCAAAGAAAATTTTTAATATAATTCAAAAGTTTAATCAAATTACCAGTCCAATTAGAAAAAAATATTATGGTAAAACACACATGTTAGATATATAAAAGAATTAGATTCAATGAGGTAGTTAATCATGAAAAGAAGTAACAAAATATTAGGTGATATTTTATGCTTAGTAATAATATTATTTGTCTTTTTAGAAACAGGTTTCAGTCAAAATAAAACATTAAATAGCAATGAAAAATTTTCGATTAATCTCAAAACAAAAGCTTTAGTATTAGGTCCCAAAATTAGATTAGGGGACATTGGAAAGGTTATAGTGCCAGATAGTCTTAAAAAGTTACAGTTGGCTTCTATTATATTAGGTGAGGCACCACCGCCGGGAGAGTCAAGTGAACTCTCGTTAAGTTATATCAAGCGTTGTGTAAAGCGTGCTGGTTTTGGAGAGTATATATCTTATATTAAAGGTCCAAGAATTATTCGAATTACTACGGCTCAGATAGAAATTGACAAAGTCCTGTTAAAAGAAGAATTAGCTTATTCCAATAATTCAAATTTAAGTTGTAGAAAAGCAAAATATATTAATTATCTTGAATTTTTTTATATTTTTGCTTATAATAAAAAAGATTCACCAAATATTCAAATAACTTGAAAAATATACAACAAAATATCCTTTTTCTTACAAGTAAACTAAGGAAACAATTATGCTGGTCCTCACAAGGAAGTTGGGTGAAACGATTGTTATTGGAGATAATATAGTCATCAAAGTAGTAGATATTCACGGTAAGCAAATTAGGTTAGGGATTGAGGCCCCAACTGAAATTAGTATTTTTCGTGGTGAAATTTACGAAAGAATTCAAGAGGAGAATAAAAATGCTCAAATCTCAAAAAAAGAAGAACAAAATAATTCTGATAATTGCGATAAATAGTGAGCAAACGAAAATAGTAAACCTATAGATAAATAATATAATTTTATAGGGGGAATTTAATTATATTCACCTTCCATATTTTATTACTCTCCAACATCTTTTCATATCTCAGTTTTAAATATTGAAATTTAGGATAACGCCATATAGCGTAGTTTTTTTTAATACAGGTGAGAAAATGTGATGTCTGTTTAAAAGAATAAAAAGAATTTTGTAAAGGCTTTGTAATAGGCTGTCGATAGATTAATTATAAGTGTTTGATATAGTGGATCTTAATATTATCTCAATTGCAAATGAGATATAAATAAAGAACAGGTAGAAGCATTCCATACGATGGAGGACATAGCAGTGACTGAGTTCATTGATGACCTTTACAATGAATTTAATAAACAAATTCAATCTTTCTTCGAATTGAAAAAATTAGTTGAAAGTCAAAAGAAATTATTAGAAAGTGGTGAATATTGCCAGTTTAATAAAATCATAAATGAAAAAAAGAGACTACTGGAATTAATTAATGCACATAAAAAAAATTTAATTGATTTTCAAAATTCTTGGTTCAAATTTAAGCATCGGTTTTCAACTGAAACGGAGATTAAAATCAATGGGAAAATTGAGGAACTTAAAGGTGTAGTTTCAGATATTTTGTACTTAGAAAAGCAGTGCCATAAAATTATCAAGACAGCAAGAAATAAAAATTTAGAAGAGTTAATTCAAACATGCAAGAAAGCTGAAATTAAAGCCGATTTAATTGGTACAAAAAATAACAAAGTGTTGGGGATTAAATAATTCGAATGAGTATTTTCAAACAAAGAGGTTAATTTTGTAGTGGGTAATTATCACAGTAATGAATTCTTGTCCTGAAAATCGAGAAAAGAAAATTTACGATATCCGTCAAAGGATTAAAGAAAAGTATTATTTTACTCCCGAAGTAACAGAAATTATTGCCGAGAGGTTATTAAAAAGAATGAAATGAAAGGGAAATAATATTCTTCTTGACTTTTAATTACATATTATGTATTATTTGCAAGGTTATGGGGCCGTAGCTCAGATTGGGAGAGCGCATGACTGGCAGTCATGAGGTCGTGGGTTCGATCCCCATCGGCTCCACTGTTAAGCCCGTAATGTTAGATTCTACGGGCTTTCTTTTAAAATATGAGTAACGTAGAAATAATGGTTGAAAAAGAATGTAATGATTAAACTTTAGGTTCTTTTAAGCGTTCCAACTGTAATAAAACTATATAAATTTCTTCCGCAATTATTTTCACATGAATAATCATTAAATATTCGCTCAGAATCTCTTTCGTCTTGTACAATAAATTTTTTAACATTCCCACAAGCTTCACAGGTAATAATTAATTCCTTGGTCTCAATAGTTTCCATAATTATAAGCTCCTAAATTCTCGGTAAATAATGTTAGTTTTAAATATAGGAATTTTTTCTTGATCTTGAAAGTGAAAAGTCTTATATTTTTATGGCAAATGGATTCCCATATAATATATACATCTAAATGTTTAAAATTGCGATAATTTTAATTTTACTTTTTGGAGCTTTTCTTTTATATAAAAAAAGTAAAAACCTCCATAGGTCTGTAAGAGCAAAAAGAAGAGAAATATTAGATCGATTAGCAGAACCTCCTGAAAATTAAGCTATAAATTTATAAAAAAATCTTGCATACTTTTATAATTTTTGGTATATTTTAGAGTGATAGAAATTAGCGGGAGTGGCTCAGTTGGTAGAGCATCACCTTGCCAAGGTGAGGGTCGCGGGTTCGAACCCCGTCTCCCGCTCAATGTGCAGGAATGAGATCAGGGTTTTTTATTCGAAAGGCTCTGATTTTTTTTTGCCCAGGGCGGCGTAGCCAAGTGGCCAAGGCAGAGGTCTGCAAAACCTCTATTCATCGGTTCGAATCCGATCGCCGCCTCAAATGGTGTTAAAACCTCTCACAGGTTCGAAAATCCTGCGGGAGGTTGGTTTTTAAGCCGGGGTGGTGGAATTTGGTAGACACAAGGGACTTAAAATCCCTTTGGGGGGCGACGTAAGTTTAATAATAACAATAATAATCCCCTTATTTTTATCACTTCTTTAAATTCTATTTAAAGCACAGAAAACGCATAGGTTACGCACAATTGTGCACACCAGTAAACGGTGATAATACGGTGATGGAATAACCATACAAGTTTGATTCGGATATCTAAATGCACCAGGTATTAGCCGCCGTGCCTTCCATATCACTATTTTAGTCTTTGGCTCAAAATTAAGGAAACATATCCAACAAATCATACTGTCCGACACAGAGATTGAAGGGTGGTTACACTGTGGCAAATTAAATTTGAAAATACTTTCAGCATTTTCTTAGTAGGATAATGAATTCACTCTTGGCTTGGAATGCCGAGCAAGAAGAAAATCTTAAGCTTTTCGGTTCCTTTTCGTTTGTCAAACCGAAAACCATAATGTTTTCTTCTCGTAAATCGGCTTTCCTTAATTTGCTCAGGATTGATTGCAGGCGGTTGCCTAAGAAGCATTGAGTATGACACCCGCCGAAAACTGTGGTTCAACTGAATTATATATAATTAGGCCATGTAAATCGGTTGGAATCATGCAAAAATATCTTAATTACTTGTTTTCCACTTTAAGTGTGGGATTAGATTCTTTTCAAGAGATTTCAGTTCTGATTCATCTGACGCTATACTCATTAAGAAAAACGTTGAATTATTAAGCTTGGATGAACCGATTGGGAAAAAAATTTACAACTGGTCAAGAAACAGAGGTAATTTTACAGTGGTAGGTGTTATTGAGGACTATCATTTTTAATCTTACATCAGGCAATCTATAATACTAACTGATAATAATGATAGGTTGTATTGAAACAATAGGGCAAAAGCAAAATGAAAATTTATAGAAAGTATATTAAATATAAACAATGTTATGGCGGTGTAGCTCAGCCGGCAGAGCAGCGGACTCATAATCCTATTTTTTTATTCATTAAATGTAATAAAAACAAATATTAAATTATTTCCCCACCTGACATTTTGAAATCGCAATTAACGCACTGAAAATGCACGTGTTATACACAGCAGCGTACACCACAAAGTGGCAAAAATGTGGCAATGGAAATTCTACTATAATTTCACCTATATCTCCAAATACTTAAAGATGTTCGGAGTCAAACCATCTCTTTTAGACTTTTTCAGCTGAAGATATGGCTTAATACGTTTCATGGCCATTTCTATGTATTTTTGATTTGTCTCGATTCCTTCGAATCGTCTGTTTAACTTTAAAGCAACTAAAGCCGTAGTACCGCTTCCCATGAAAGGGTCGAGCACGATTCCCTGCTCAAAGCCAATAATACATTTGCAGCAACTATTATAGCCAATAAATGCTTTTTCTTTAACATTTTTTGTTAGTAAAGATGATATAGGGCTTACACCTAAATGAATTGCTATTTTGCTAGCATAACCACCTTGTGCAATCAAATTTCCGGTTGACTTCAATATCTTCTCCCGTGGTTTACCACACTTCTTGCACACAAATTCAGGAAATCCTGCCTTAATCGGTGTTTCTATCAAAGAAAATCTTCTCGAAGTCAACTGTAAATCTATCTTTCGTTGATGACGGCATGCAATTGGGCTTCCACCAGATCAGACCATTCCTAAGGATCCACCCACGATTGCACATCTCGATGGCAAAGCGTGAAGGGATTTGGCAGAGGGATTTTGGTTGCACGTTTTGAGTCATGGATGAAGGCGGACGGAACGTGGTGTCAGCATAGGCAGGTCTGTCCGAACGCTGTCCTTGTAGGGTGCGTGGGCGTTGAACCCCTTTGATTCCATTTAGTGCATAGTTGCCCCAGCTACCAGCATACGTATCACCGAGGTTCACCCAGCATGTTCCCGTCTTCTTAAGGACGCGCATAACCCCATCAAAGATATCGCGGATCAGATTAGGAAATATGTAAGATGGCAGGAGAAGCGAGATAAGAAGATGGAGCAGATGCAATTAGGTTTGTAGGCCATCATCCCAATTCGAGAAGTAATTCTTTATGCCATTACTCAACAGATCATCAACCACCTTTGGCATTGGCATATTTTCCTTATTTACGATCTTATAAAGAATCGGAATCAAATCCTCTGAAATCTTTAGCGCTTTGGCGTATACATAAACATCACGAATTACTCGTTATCACACAAGCTCTTGAACGACGTGTAGGCCACATCAAGCTCTCACTGGGTAGGAGATGCCTGTTTGTGCATAGCTTACTCACAAATGAGACGAGTTTCTTGAAGCGGCTGAAATTGTAATCTCCTCTTTTGGTCAAGTTGCTGTTATCCTGACCATTACGTTCAGCCTTTTTCCATTCTCTTTCTCTCCAGTCATCTTTCTTAGGCAAACGCATACGCTATCAATTGAGAAATCTGTATGTACTTTGTCTTCTCGTATTGAGCGCTTTGTAACCTTGAGGACTTGTATGTATCCATTTTAGTAGAACAGTTCGATAAACCCGTATCTTAATATTTTTGATATAATTAAATCGAGATGAAAGGATTACAAATACCCTCAGTATTTTTATTTTGACCTTTCTTAAAAGATATAGATCGCCTTGACTTTGTTGCTATAATTTAATATACTTGGTTTTGTAGGTTATATAAATAAATTTAATACTGTTATATTAATCCTGAATAAATGAGTTGGGAAAAATATAAAGTTTTCTAGATCGATGCTCAACTTTGGTTGATATCTATTTACCTTAGAAGCGATGACTACCCTGCGGGTAGTTTTATCAGAAAGAAACGTACAGGACTAAAGCGTAGGCATCTCGCCGAGCGTCTATCTGGCTGCGACAGCCCTTGGTCAGAGGCCTTCGGGCTAGAACTGTAAACGAGCGTTTCAAAGAAGTTTTCCCAAAAGCAAAAATAGGCTGTTGTCATTCGAGTAGATAGCTTAAATTATAGGTACCGATTTATTTCGTTGCACCACAAATTAAAATTATGTTTGCCTGTAGGTTACAAATTGTAACTGAGAAAACGGAGCGTTGTATACACTCAAGTATAAGATTACTTTTACTATTGTCATTATTATTAGGGATCGCCAAGAAAAGTATTTTTTCATTGAAGTAAATGTCGAAAGTTTTTACGCAACTATCGCTGTTTGATCGTAAAGTCCATATATAAAATTTATTATTATTGCATTCCGAGAAACTGTACCATGTTTTCTAAGACTGAGGATAAAAGCTCACTAGCAATCTTTCTAACTATTAAAATTTTTCCGAAGTTTTTCAATAAGCGAGTCAAATTAATTTAATGCTGACTAGAGGGGTGGACGAAAAGTGTAATTTCTTAGAAATTCTGAACGAAAAATCAATAAGTTAGCGTCTATAATTTATTCAAAATAGGCGTTTTCGTCCACCCCTCTAGGATAGGTTTTTATACTCTGTGTAACACGTTACAAACGTTACTCGAGAGATGTAAATGCTGACTGCCGTTTTAAGATTTTCTGATGACACACTTGAATTTCACAAAATTAGGGTTTTCTACTACACCTCGGGCTTCATATAATCGCATGATATAAGAGGGAAAAATTCAATTAAAGCTTTTGAAATTGCACGTTCGTTCCTTTATAGTACAACGTAAGGCAAAGAGCTTAAGCACCATCCTTGTGATAGGTAGCAGTTCGCTTTTGTCTACAGATTTAAAAGCCTAAATTTGAGTTTAGGGCACGGATTTCACAAATATTGATGTCACAAAAATTAAAAACCAGAGAAAATCTCTGTCCTGTAGGTTATGGATGTAACTCACAGGGCGGAGCTTTATTTATTCTTTCTCTTTTATAGTAAATGGTGAAAAAATACAATTTTACATTCAATGAAATTTACATTTGCTTCGCGTCCTAAATTGACCATATCAGTAATTATACCTGTGGATAATTGTGGTGAAAACTTTGGCACATCCTTAAGGAGTATTTCTGAAGCAGTACCCCCACCAAATGAAATTATTGTAGTAGCGGATGGCGGTAAAGACGACTTCAAGAACCCGACAAAGGAATTGGGTATACAAGTGCTGGAGACACCTATTGCGGGCGGTCCTGCCCGATCACGGAATCTCGGAGCACGTAAGGCCAGCGGTGACATCCTTTTCTTCGTCGATGCCGACGTGGTAATCCCTCGAGATGCTGTAAGCCAAATTGCAACTGCCTTCAGGTGTGAGCCGTATCTGGTTGCGCTTTTTGGATCCTATGATGATACGCCGGCCGCAAATAACTTCCTATCACAGTACAAGAACCTGTTCCACCACTATGTGCACCAGACCGCACGTGAGGAGGCCTCCACCTTCTGGGGTGCATGTGGTGCTATTCGACGCGATGTTTTCCTAGCTCTGGGAGGATTCGACGAGGGTTATCGCCACCCTTCCATTGAAGATATTGAGCTCGGCTATCGACTGAAGCGGGCTGGTTATCGAATTCAGCTCTGCAAGGCACTGCAAGTCAAACATTTGAAGCGCTGGGGAGTCGTTTCGTTATTGAAATCCGACTTCTGCCATCGCGCCCTGCCGTGGGCTGAGCTGATTCTGCGAGATCGCCATTTCATTAATGATCTAAACCTGAAAACCTCAGGTCGCCTCAGCGTGATGTTTACCTATGGGCTCTTGTCCGCTTTGTTGGGAGCATGGTGGTGGTCTGGAGCCCTCGTCGTTGTTGGTGTGCTGTCCTTGTCACTCTTGGTGTTGAATGCACCGCTTTACCGCTTCTTCCTGCGCAAGCGTGGTTTATGGTTTGCTCTACGAGCCGTACCGTGGCACTGGTTTTACTATTTCTACAGTGGTCTCGCGTTCGCCATCGGTGTTATCCAATACCTGTTCAATAGACGGAAATCGCCCACACTTGACCCTACCAAAAAGTGATCTAATCAAGCAAGTGGGTAAAGAGAGCTAAGGTGAATTGAAAAAGAAGCAGATTAACGAAGATTTGCTTTGATTAACTCCATGTTTGAGTATTGATGGAGATAATAACCCTTGCGGAGTATCGTATGATTTCTTTCTACTCTACGTGCCTCTTTTGTGATTTGCGTGCTTTTCTCAACCTCGTGACCAATTACGAGAGGAATTCGACATTGTAACAATGAATCACCTACCCATTATCATTATCGGTGCTGGCCCAGCTGGTCTGGTTGCTGCC
>JBHIAC010000007.1:0-55568 GCA_046758365.1 bacterium | reverse complement strand
AGCATTCACTAATTTGTTCTTAGTGAACTCTGAGATTCTCTGCACTACAAATCTGCAACACGTTGTTTTTTTAGCAAAGTCTTTTTATCTGAATAATCGAACTAGCCAGAACCCTTAAAGACAAAATGATTAAAGACAAAATAATTATGAATGATTTTGTCGTCAATTATTTTGTCTAATAAATTTATTTGCATTTTTCATTTTGCAATTTGCAATTGCGGCTCCGCCGCGCTAGTCTGTTGAGAGTTGAATCTTCGCTTTTTTTGCAAAAGTCTTAATAATCTCATAAAAAGTAGTTGGGTTGGGACTATTCACTATTTACTTTTCACTATTCACCTGCACTTTAGTGCGCTAAGGACTCACTTCCTTCTTCCTTAAGTATTGATCAATCATCACTGCCGCGATATTACCCGTTCCCATGGCTACGGACACCTGTTGGGTCATGGGGCGCAAATCTCCAGCAATCCATACGCCGGGCACGTTGGTATTGCCACGCTGGGATTTTGGCTGTGCATGATTGCCTGTGGGCGCCATTTCAACTCCGAGCTGCTGGGCAAGATCCGTACGTCCTCTGGCCGGACTCGAAACAAAAAATGCTTCGGCGGATAGCTCGGTTCCATCCTGAAGAAGGAGGCCGGAAAGAACACCTTTCTTGCCTATCAATTTTGTTATTGCGCCAACAATGACCTCGATTCCTCTGGCTTTCAATTGCTCTGAACGATGTGCGGACAGTTCCGTATCCTTGGTCAACAGAACCCTCAGCTTGTTGTTATATCGACTGAGTCCAACTGCCATTCCCGCAGCCCAGTCAGCCGGTCCAGCACCAATGACAATGGTCTCCTTATTGGTGATAAGGGGCGCCTCGCAGTCCGGACAGTAAAACATGTTGCCTTTGCCCGCGTAAGCAAAGCAGGGTCTGAAATCTCCATCCACAGTCGGATGATAACGGGCAACACCGGTAGCCAGCAACAACGTTTTTGCTTCCCAAATTTCGCCATTTTCACCCTTCAGCTTAAATGCCCCTTCTTTCCCTTGGGCAGAGATTACATTTCCGCTTTGCACCACGGCACCTAAGTCTTCAGCCTGTGCCTTCAACCGTTTTTGAAGATCAATTCCTCGAATGGCAGGCATCCCAGGGACATTGTAAAGCTTTTCCAATGTGAAGAAAAGAGGTCCAGTCTTTCGGTCGATCACCAGCACACTACGATCATGCCAAGCCAGATGAATGGCGGCACTGAGACCCGCTGGTCCTCCGCCTACAATGATAGTATCATAGATAGTCATACCAATCTCTCCTTCTCCTCTAATATATTTCTAAGTCATTGCCAAATACAACCTTACCTTCATAAATTTGTCGAATCTCTTGCAGCAACTCCTCTTCTTTTGACCCCCAAAGCAATTGATGATAAAGAATGAGCAAGCCTGGTTTAGCCTTGGCTGCTACCTCTGCCAATTCGACTGACGAGGTGTGAAAGCTTGCATGATACCGTTGCCATACGGGTGGTATGTTCTCAAATGCTGCTTGAGAATAAACTTCGTGTATCAGCACATCGCAGCCATTGCAATTCTCAACAATACTTGCACTGGGTACGGTGTCACCCGAAATCACGATGGTTCGGTCCGGGGTGTCAAATCGATACCCAAACGCTTGCGGCCAGGAACCGTGGGTTACAAGGAAAGCCTTCACCGTAACGTTTTGATCTTGGTAAACGAGACCTGGTTCAATCTCGTGGGTATTCACCTTGTAACCCTCGGTGTTAGCAGGTTCCAAACCATTGATGCGAATGTTGATATCTTCTTTATAAGCTTTCAATATGTGTTCAGTCATGGCTTTAATACCCGTAGGACCGAAAACCTCGAGTGGTTCATCTCTTCCCAGCACCCAGGGGGTAAATATCAGGTCTGGATACCCCACGGTATGATCTGAGTGCAAATGTGTCACAAAGGCGCATTTGAGATTATGAACAGCTAATCCCTTAATGCCCGCTCGATAGGCTGCGGCTGCGCGTCGAACTACGCCTGGACCAAAATCAATGATATACGAAGTCTTATTGACCACGATGGCCACGGACGGACCTGAACGGTCTGGGTCCGCATTCGGGGTTCCAGTACCTAGTAATACTATTTTAGTACCATTTTCGGCATAGTTGAAGTGTGCATTTTCAGACCCTTCTTCACCATAGGCAGAAAATTTTGTAAAGAATATTATTAATATTCCAAATACCAAATGAATTAAAATTGCAAACACAAACTTCATCATGAGCTCCTTTTAATTTTCCCTGTTTGCTGGGGATTATTTAGTCCTCCTTGCATTGCTTAACAAGTAATCCCCAAGGTGCAAAAATCAAAATGAATCACTAAGGTGAACTTCTTCACTGAAGCCGCTTCAGATCTGCTTCAGCCGCGATATACCCAAAGGCTGCCCAATAATTTCCAGCCGTCACCTTCTGAAAGATCTCTTTTGCCTTATCTACCTGTTCGTTATAATGATACCAGATATTTGAGTGAGAGGTACTTCTGGGAATGTTAAACTTGTTTGGTGCACCGTCAGGTTCAATCTCATCCGGAACACCCTGAATTAATATGACAGCCTTCTCAAGATCAGCTATCGCTTTATCGAACTCGCGGAGCGTGATATAGCGGTGTCCCCGGTGACGATAGAGCTTGGCGTAATTTGGGTGATTCTCGATTCCTCTCGCATAAATCTCGATGGCCTCGCGATAGCGCCAGAGATAGGCCGTCCGTCGGCCAAGCCAGATGATACGTTCGGGGTCGTCCGGGTTTTGGTTGTATTCTGTTTTTGCTCGTGCCAGGGTCTCTTCAAGCTCTTTTTTTCTCTCTGGGGGCATGAATGGACGATAAAGAGGCTCTCTAAACAGAGAAATAGCTTCCGGTTGTTCAGTCTGCTCGTGAATCCCTTCATTGGCTGGCGCATTCTGATTGGCCTTGTGTTTTACTGCCTTACATCCATTGGCAAAGAGTAAAACAGTACATAAACAGAGCCAGGCGAAATTCATAAGCCTTGCCTCCTTTTGTTGTTTAACTATAAATTAAGTAATAATTTTGAAAAAAGAAAGACCCCAATCAATAAAAAATTACTTGTATTTTGTAGATACGGTAAAATATTCTCCAGAAGTTTGTCTGCAAGTAGAAAATTATTAAAAAAATTCTTGACAGGTGCACTTAAATTCACTATATTAAAGGTGTAATTATTGCCACCTTATTCTGTATCTTAAGAGGAGATAAAAATGACTAACAATGGGAAATTTCGGGATCCTTACGCTAACAAAGACTTTTGGCTTAGACAATTGAGCACTAAATCTCGCTCGGAGTTGGAGGTATGCTTAGTAGAATTTGACAGGTTTGCTACCCAGATGGAAAAGGAATTAAGATTGGTGATGTCCCCAAGTCGTGCAGAAGTAAGTCGGGAAGCGCTTGTAGAATTACTCAGGTCTGAAACTAGGCACACTATAAACTCAAATCAAGGGGAATTATTTAATCCCTGATTTGGAAAACTTATAAGAATGGAATTCAAACAACAGGAGTCTTGGTATTTTTTAAGCTTGTTAATACAAGGTATAAGGGTATAAAGTATAAGGGAATTTGGGGGTGATTGAAAATGCTATGAAATTCCTTATTTCCCTATCCCTTATACCTCTATCACCTTTTTTAATTAATTGGTCAGGTTTTTAACTTCTGTTTGAGTTTTCCGAATCTGGGTTAATATTTCATGAAAAGATGGCCAACAAAAACGCCAGAATGGTTAAGACTATCATACCGAAGGCAAGGAGATGGTGGGTTCGGGTTTCTTTTTTTATTTCAGAGAATCCCAGAAGAGCTGCGGCAATATATCCTCCGATAAAACCACCGCCGTGAGCAAAATTATTAATTGCTGGCATCAAAAAACCGAGAATAAAAAGAACAATGGCCCACTGGCCAGTTTGACGATAAATGGCCGTACCAAAGGTTCCTCCTCGCTTTCTTCCATAATAAACTAGAGCGCCTAACAAGCCAAATATAGAACCTGAAGCCCCAATTGTAAAAGGAATGCCAAAATAATTTGAAACTATAAAACCGAGAACCCCTGAGAGAGTAAAAATCAAAAAGCTGCGGGAAATACCAAAAAATTCTTCAACAACTGGGCCTAATTGTCGAATCCAAAGGACATTAAATAGAATATGTAAGATTCCTCCGTGCAGGTAGATGGCCGTAATCAAAGTCCACCAGTGACCTCTGGACATTGCAAATGCCCCTGTCATACCTAATCGGTTAAGACTGTATCCAGATGGAGACAAAAATCCTAACAGACCCTGGCGCTGAAATATTGCCGAAGGATCGATGAGTAAGCTAATTACATACAAGACAATACAAACTATAGAAATGATTGGAATAAAGCTCATTTGTCCACCAAAAATTTTCCTAAGAATGCCTGTTAATCCCCAGAGGTTTGGATTTTTCATGCCGCAGTGAATACATTCGTTGGAATTAGCACTGATGAGTTTCCCACAATTTGGGCAAATTATTGAGCCAATATTCTTCTGTTCAGCCATTAAGCAAAACTCCACAATCGTCCTAAAAGACGTTGGATTATTATCCTACGTCTTTAAAGTTGAAATTAGCCTGTTTTTGCACCAATGTCATGAATTCAATTTAGTTCAATGAGAGGTGTTTCTCTAATGATCATTTCATCATTCCTGTCATCGACCCCCAAACAGTAAAGGGTGTTTCTATCTAACACCCAATGACAGGGGGGTAGTTCGCGTTGATCTTGGGTGATGCGATTTATCACCGCTTTTGGTTTTATGCGCAATATAGTAAGTCGAGAAATTTCTATACTCCACCAAAGACGCGCTAAAAGCCAAGATATTGCAATATAAAAACGACCTTTCTTTTTTGAGGAATTTCGTAAATCCATATTAAGATGCAATTTCATCTAAATAATTCAAAAAGTGTTCAACAGAGTTTTGTATTACATCCCGAATCTCAGATTTCAGAGTTTTTAAGCTCTCGAATTTCTTTTTCATAAATTACATCGCCTTTGTCAATGTATTTTAAAATAATCGGCTTAGCATCTTCAATTCTTACTAAGTCTATATTTTCAAATTCAAGACATCTTTCCAGCCATAATAAAGCTTTCCAATATTCTGAATTCGGTAAATCCTTAACAGCAATATCTACATCCGATAGTTCTGTGAAGTAACCAGCTCTAACCAACGAACCATAAACAGCAATTTTACTGACAGAAGGAAATTCACAGAGAATTTCTGTTAGTCCTGCTTTAATTTTATTAAGTAATTTAACCCTACGACTTTCCAGTTTTGCATGGCGTTTGTCGTATCGTTCTTCAATTCGCTTTTTTATTTTTTTTAAATCCATAAAATAAAAATACAAAATTTCCCCTTAATTTTCAAGTAAAACTAATTCTCACCAAAATAAAAAAGAAGCCCAGTAAACCACATACCGGGCTTAAATAATAGAACAAACTAAATTAAATTAAAACCTATTTTACCTCCCAAGTATCCCCTGATTCCAGCAGCGCTTGTAAATCTGGCTCACCATAGATTTCTTTGGCCGTTTCAATTTGCTGATTTAAGGCATCTTCATAACACATTTGTTCAACGCAACGAAAGACCCCAACTGGTACAGGCAATGCGGGATTTTCAATCATATGACTGAATATAAAAGCCAGAGTTGGCTCGCTTTGTTTTTCATTGTGTACAAGCAAATCATCCTGACTATATTTATCGTTGTTAAGGGAAACCACCTCTGGTTTAAATCCGTTCAGGCGTATGCCTTTATCTTTCTGGGATCCAAAAATCAAGGGCTTAGCATGTTCAAGATAAACAACAGTGTCTGCTTTAGTATTCTTTTCAGTATATTTAAACCAAGCACCATCGTTAAATATATTACAATTCTGGAATACCTCTACAAAAGAAGTGCCCTTGTGCTCTGAGGCTCTTTTAAGAATTTGTTGTAAATGGGCTGGGTCCCGGTCCACAGCCCGAGCCACAAAAGTTGCCCCTGCACCAATAGCAACACTGACGGGGTTGAATGGATAATCTATTGACCCCATAGGTGTAGATTTAGTGACCTTGCCAAATTCGGAGGTGGGGGAATACTGTCCTTTAGTGAGTCCATAAATTCGATTATTAAATAAGATGACATTAATATCCAAATTCCTACGAAGAAGATGAATTAAATGATTTCCCCCAATACTTAATCCGTCACCATCTCCAGTAATTACCCAAACAGATAAATCCGGATTTACGGCTTTTATCCCTGAGGCTATTGCTGGTGCACGACCGTGAATGGTATGAAATCCGTATGTGTCCATGTAATAGGGAAACCTACTGGAACATCCAATGCCGGAAACAAACACATATTTTTCTTTTGGAATACCCAAATCAGGCAATGTTCTTTGAGTCTGGGCTAGAATAGAATAGTCGCCGCAACCTGGGCACCAACGTACTTCCTGATCTGATTCGAAATCTTTTTTTGTTAATTTCAAAGAAGTAGGTTCATCGGGTGGTTCAGATTTATCTTGTAAACTCATTTTATTCTCCAAGAATTTCATCAATTTTTTGTTCGATTTCTGAAGCAAAAAATGGCAGTCCCTGCACTTTACTATATCCAATGGCAGGCACTAAATATTTTGCTCGCAGAACTTTTAATAGCTGTCCCATATTAATTTCAGGCACTAATATTTTCTCAAAATTGTGTAATATGTCTCCCAAATCGTTAGGAAGTGGATTAAGATAACACAAATGTATTCTGGAAACTGACTTACCTTCCTTTTGTTTATTTTCCACAGCGGTTTTAATGGCACCATAACTGCTTCCCCAGCCTACCACAAGCAATTTGCCTTTTTCTCTGCCTTCGATTTCTGTGGGTGGGATATCCTCAGCTATATTCGCAACCTTTTTGGCTCGCATATTTACCATATATTCATGATTTCGAGGATCATAGCTTACATGACCCGTAACCGCCTCCTTTTCTAATCCACCGATTCTGTGTTCCAAATTCGGGGTTCCTGGAATTGCCCAGGGACGTGCTAATGTTTCTTCATCGCGTAAAAACGGGGCAAAACTTTCTAGATCCTTAGCAAATTGAACTGGTATTTCCGCGAGTTCGTCTACTTTTGGAACAGGCCAAGGCTCAGCTCCATTGGCTAAATAACCATCGGATAGGAATATAACAGGGGTCATATATTTAATTGCGATTCTACAGGCCTCGTAAGCTGTCTGAAAACAATCCGAAGGTCTTGAGGCAGCAATAACAGGTAAAGGGGCCTCACTATTTCTGCCAAAGATAGCTTGCAGCAGATCTGCTTGCTCTGTTTTAGTAGGCATTCCGGTACTGGGTCCTGCTCGCTGAATGTTGCAAACCACCAGGGGTAATTCCACACTCACAGCCAAACCAAGCGCTTCGGTTTTTAGAGCCAAACCCGGACCGCTGGTTGAAGTCACACCTAGAGACCCAGCATAAGAAGCCCCAATAGCCGCACAAATGGCTGCAATTTCATCCTCCGCTTGAAAGGTACGCACTCCAAAATGTTTGTATTTCGCCAATTCATGTAAAATATCACTAGCCGGCGTGATGGGATAACTTCCAAAAAACAGAGGTAAGCCTGATTTTTGAGCAGCCACAATTAAACCAAGAGCCACTCCCACATTTCCGCTTAAATTGCGATATTTTCCAGGTGGTAATTTAGCCGGTTTAACCTCATAGGAGGTTGCGAATTGCTCTGTTGCTTCACAATATGCATAACCTGCCCTTAAAACACGGATATTAGCCTCTATTAATTCCGGCTTTTTTGCGAATTTGGTTCTAATTAGATTAATTGCATGCTCCATAGGGCGGTTATACAACCAGAAAATCATCCCTAAAGCAAAGAAGTTTTTACATCGGTCGACTACCTTCACAGAAAGTTTTAGTTCTTCGAGAGCTTTGCGGGTAAGGTCTGTAATATCGACCGCAAATAATTGATATTTATCTAAGGAACCATCTTCCAACGGGTTGGAATTGAAATGCGCCAAATGGAGATTTCTCGACTTAAAACTATCGATGTTTACAATCAAAATCCCATTGGGTTTTAGGTTTTCAATATTCATCTTCAATGCGGCTGGGTTCATAGACACCAGCGCATCGTATTTTTCACCAGGCGTATGAATATCAAAGCTACTGATGTGTAATTGATAACCACTAACGCCTGGGAGGGTTCCTGCAGGCGCGCGAATTTCTGCAGGAAAGTCTGGTAAAATACCAATATCATTACCAAGTAACGCTGAAGTGTTGGCCAATTCCCCCCCTACAAGCTGCATCCCATCTCCAGAATCGCCAGCAAAACGTATAGTAACTTCTTTTACATTTTCTATAGATTTTCTCATTATTGTTGGCTCTCCATCAATCTAATGATTTCTTTTACAAATTTCTATTATATAATAACAACTCATACTGTTACATAATGCCAAAATTATTAAGAATGTTCACAAAATAGTAAATGACGTAGGTGCAAAACACCAACATCATAAATATCATTAACATTAACCCCCTTCTCGATTTTTTGTACCAACACGAATAGGATGAGGCGGTAAATTTAATACTTCTTGTGGGAAAAATTCTACTATGTAACTAACGATATCTTTAACTGAAATTATCCTTACAGGATAATTTTTTTCATCCATTAAGGGAATATGTCTGTACCCCCCTTGATGCATTAAACGCAAGGCAGAAACTATAGGGTCTTTAAGATTTAAGGTAATGGGATTTGGGGTCATATAATCATTTACATTTATCTTAGCTAAATCGTTTTTTAAACCAACTATTTTCATAAGCACGTCCCATTCAGTAAAAATCCCCCTCAGTTCATTGTTTTCTACAACTAGAATACAATCTATATGGTTCTGTAAAAAAGTTTGAATACATTGGTCAATGGAAGTTCCTGTCTCAACAAGGACTGGGCTTTTAAGAGCCAAAGCACTCAAGGGAATTTGAAGATTATTATCTTTGAGGGTTATTTCCACTTCATCCATGAGTTCTTGCATACTTTTAAATTCATCATCAAATTGATCATTTTCTATCGTACCCAATTTTTTCGCCTCCTTATTAAAGTATTATCAGTCAAATCTTTGTTTTTTGTGCAAAAAAATTATTACCAAAACATACTTCCAACGGATTAATAAACCCAACAGATATTTTCTTGGTTTTTCCATCCGTTGGGTTGTTTGTTGGAATTCGTGGCTCTTACTATAATTTAATTGCGGCTACGCCGTGATAAGATTTTAATTTTCCTTATCCAAACTTCTTATTAAATGTGCTATAATATCTTTGACAGTAACAACCCCAGTTGGATTACCATTAAGATCAATCAGAGGGATATGTCTAAAGCCGCCAACGTGCATTCTATTTAAAGCGAAAGCAATTTCATCATCGTCATACAAATATTCAGGATTTGGAGTCATAACTTCTTCCACACCGGTCTTTTTTATGTCTAATTTTCCCCCAATCACTTTAGTTAAAATATCGCGTTCTGTAAAAATGCCAACTAACTCATTTTGGTCCACCACACAAACGCAACCAATTCGATTCTCCCGCATAATTTGTATCACATCATTAATCCGGGTTCCATATTTCACACAAATCGGCTTGGATGGATTTAATAAATTAATGGAAGATCGAAGGGTGGAAGATTCCATGGTTATTCTCCTAGGAAATGGCTTTCAAATTGTTAAATATTAACTATTATTAATATAGAGAGCTAAGTTTAAAAAATCAATGATTTTTATCTTATTTTTTATACAAATAAAAAGGGAACGCTCTAATAATGCTCCCTTATTGAAAACAGCAAAAATTACAACGCCTTTTAGTTTAGAAATCTGCTCCAATTGAGAACAAATGATGCGGCCTTGAGGTCCCGGTTAGATCAGTTCGCCAAGCAATATCATATTTAAAAAGAAAAAACCCAAGATTAGCCCGGATTCCCCATCCAAAGGACATAAGTACATCATCAAGTTTAAAAGCCCCACTGGATGTTTTTGTAAAAAAATTAAAGTCGTTATCCCAGGCACTCCCAATATCCACAAAAATAGAGCCTCGAATATTAGTAAACCCAATGGGCAGTGGCCAAGCCATCATAAAATAATTTATAAATGGAACCCGCAATTCAATATTCGATAAGAAAAACTTTGATCCTACTTTCTCATAATAACTGTAACCTCGCAAAGGGGTAACAAAGTTAGAAAAATAAATATCGTCTAATTCTATTTCTACGTCATTTCGAAAATCCAAATTTATCCAATTGTACAATCCACCGAGAAAAAACTTTTGTGCATGACCTCCTTCACTAAATCCCGCGGCGAGTCTAAAGGCGAAAGTATATTTTTTTGAAAAATTAAAATAAGTTCTATAATCAAATTGATAAATTCTGAAATCCAATCCATTTCTCCCAAGGGCAGGACTGGCCTGAATTGAGATATTATACCGACTCCCTGCTTTTGGACCTGTTGTGCCCCACAAAACATTATCTTTTACATAAGAAATACCTGTTAACAGTACCCGAGTAGATTGGTCTGCGAAGTTTGGTTCATCTTCATCAAAGTCAATTAATCCCTTGCGGGAAATATTTATAAAATTTATTCCAAAATCCATTCGTCGATACCTATCAAATGGACGGGACATAGCAACATTTAAACCGTAATTTCTATCTCGAACTAAAAAACGACCTTGGCTAAAAAACAGAAAATTATATTGAAAGACACCAACACCGTAGTCTGTTTGCCTCGGTAGGTAAAAATAGCTTATGGCAAAATCACTATTTTTAAAATCAATAAATAAATCTGTCAAGATATTTATTCGATGGTTCCCCATTAAATCGCTGAATGATATTATGGATGCTCCTTGAAACCCAAAAAACGGATCATAACCCGCACCACCGGTTATAATGTCAGGCGAGAATTTCGTTTTGTATTTATTGACTTTGTAGTTCCCGGATAATGTTTTATATTCCTTTGGACTAAGAAATAATTCTGACTTTGGTTCATAAGCACTCAAGGGGCGTCCCTTTTTAAATTCTTCACCAAAAACAAAATTGCTGAAAGTCTCTTTATTTACATTATCTGTCTCTAACCCTTCTTCTTCAGAAAGTTCGTTTGCTGTAAGACGGGTTTTCTCTTTTTCTTTGATTTTTTTCTTCATGAAATTGGTATAGCTAACTCGAACTTCATTGAGCATGATACTGAGAGGGTTTTTCATCAAGAAAATATCAAATCCCCCTTTATAAAAGCAAGTAAAAGACAATCGTTCCCCTTCCCAAGACAGGTGATCGATTCCAGTCAACACATTGCTTATAGGATAAAAGCTGGCTTCAAAATTTAAACTATGGGGATATCCATGACTGCTGTCAGCATCTTCAAAAAATCCCATAGATGCGAGTAACAAATCTTCTTCTTGTTTTTCTGTGGACATCTCTTTGATATAAATGTTATAAATACCGTTACAATCAGAAACAAAAGCGATTTTGGAACCGTCCGGAGACCAAACAGGTGACTTTTCATTACTCTCAGTGTCGGTGATTCGGGAGATGGTTCTAGTTTTTATATTGACTGTATAAATGTCAAATTCATGGTAATTAACATTTTGTATTTTAAAATTTTCTGCTAAATTTTCAGGATGAATATATTCCATTCTATCCGAAATAAAAACAATATATTTGCCGTTGGGGGACCAACGTGGTTCTAAATCACTAAAAATATCATGGGTAACTTTTCTTAATTCTTCTGTTTTAAAATTATAAACATAAATATCTGAGAAGCCGTTTTGTGTACCTACAAAGGCAATCTCCTCGCCATTTGGCGACCAATCTGGCGAATACAATCCATCTAAATTAAATTTATAACTTTTAATGATCTTTTTCCTGCGTACCTCTACAATATGGAGCGCATCTTGTTCTCGACTTTTTGCCGCAAAAGCAATCTTTTGTCCTTCTGGATCCCAGGTGATGCCGGGACGAAGCCAATGCAATTCCTCAAGCATTCCTGACTTTTGTCCGCTGACTAATTTACAAATATGGCTGCCGTCAATGGCTGAAACTAAGTAAATGTCGAAAAAACCAGATTTGTCTGAAAGATATGCAATTTTATCCCCCTGTGGAGACAGTTCACCACTATTGTTGATAAAATTTTTATCCTTTTCATGAAATGTAATTTGTTTTGTAAATTCGCCGGGTTCTTGGCGATCGGCATAGTCTGGCCAATAGTTCTTTTTTAAATACTTATGCCATTGTTCACTGAGTTCTTTGATGCCGATCCCAATACTTTGCTGCAATCCTCGCTCAACACTTTTGGTAAATTTAACTTTAGTCAATAATTCTCCGATCTTCCTTTCGCCGTATTTTTCTGCAATAAAATTAAGAAGTGACTGACCTCCTTTATAAGCTAAAAAAGCATAAAGATCATCTATCGGCGGGAGATAACTACTTATAACCGCATCTCGTATGAACATATCTGATTCCGTATCCCAACCCCTCGACTCATATTCCGCCATTCCTTCTATGAACCATAAAGGAATCTGTGCTCGAGAAATTCCAGCGATAATCGATTGAGCTTTTGGACCAAAAATCATTTGCAACATAACGGCATGAGTAAGTTCATGGTGGGTCACGTGCCTTAGTTGTTCATAAGAACCTTCGTAAGGAATGACTACCCTGTTTTTGAAAAATTCTGTGAAGCCTCCGACCGACTCTTCAGGCGGACCAAAATTCAGGTTAGTTTGACCAAAATCATTGTGAGATTTATAAAGAATAATAACAATACGATCTCTAAGCTGATAATTCCACTCCATAGAAAGACTCACATAAGAAGACTCTGCTATGTCGGCTACAAATTCTGCTACCCGTTCAGCTCCCGGATAATAATAGATATTAAAATGTTTTGATTGAATAAAGTGCCAATCAAAATTAGTATATTGGACATTATTTTTACCGAATAGCTGGGCAAATGAATTTTTGGGTAAAGCAAATATCCCTAAGATGCAAACTAACCATAATATTTTTTTCATTTCAAATTCCGTGAATACATCTCTATTAAATTTTTATAATCTTGAACATTAGGCAGATATTCTATTTATTTCGGACGTTAATTTTACTTTCTTGATTGTTCGGAGAGATGATAGAAAAAAGTCTCAGATTATTAGTTTCAAATAATTCATAGGGTTATTATTAAACCTGAGGACTCCCTTCCTTTACAAAGATTCCCAATTTTAAACATTTCATTCCCTCTGTCATTCTAAGCGGATAAAGTGAATAGAAAACGTAAACCACAAGATTCTTTCCCCGATTTTCATTGGGGTCAGAATGATAAACCACCAAATACACTGAATGAAGAATCTCTATTGTGATTAGAGGGCCGTTCGCTGAACTGTTACCTTAATTTTAATTAACATAAAAAGATTCAGACAAAATTACAAGTAAAAAATCTTGAAGAATATTAAAATCTAATAAGACGAATAAGCTCATTTTATCAATGTTAAAAAATAGATTAACTTTTTTATCCACTCTTGACAAATTTCTTTTTTTTGTTCATATTAAAAATAATTCAATCGAATTAAATTAAATATTCCGCAATCATGGAAAAACGAAATATAATCATTATTGGTTCAGGAGCTGCGACAATTTCTACTAAATAATTTTTTGTGCCCTAATTGCCTTTGTGGTAATATAAATCTTTAAGATGGAAAGCAAAATTTTCGACATTATCATAATTGGCGGTGGCATAAACGGCGCTGGTATTGCTCGAGACGCAGCAGAACGCGGTCTTTCGGTATATTTAGCAGAAAAAAATGACTTCGCCTTCGGCACCACCTTTCGTTCAACCAAACTCATCCACGGAGGTCTTCGCTATCTGGAACACTACGAAATTGGCCTAGTAAGAGAATCACTGCGGGAACGAGAAATTCTTCTTAAGCAGGCCCCCCATTTAGTTAAGCCTATTAAATTTTTAATCCCAATTTACGAAGATAATAAATACGGATATGGCAAGGTCAAATTAGGTCTGTTAGCTTATGACATACTTTCTTACGATAAAAGCTTAGAGAACCATAAATCTTTTTCATCGGATGAACTATTGGTGATGGAACCAAATATCCGAAGTAAAAATCTCAAAGGCGGCTTTGTTTATTTTGACTGTCAGATCACCTACCCTGAGCGGCTTTGTCTGGAAAATATTCTACTGGCCCAAGAAGCTAAGGCTGAAATCCATAATTACACTGAAGTAACAGATTTGATTTGGGAGGACAATTATATTCAAGGGATAAAAGTTCGTGATACAATAAGCGGAGAAGAATCGCTTGTTTATGGTCGATATGTTATTAATGCGTCGGGTCCTTGGGTTGATGAAATCCTCAAACTGCAAAATCCAAAAGCCGAAAAAAAGATGGGCGGAACCAAGGGCAGCCACATTTTGCTGCCGAAATTCCAAAGAGCCCCGAAACACGCCCTCTATGTTCCAGCCCATCAGGATGGACGCCCTTTTTTTATAATCCCCTGGCGCGATTATTACTGGGTGGGAACCACAGATATTCGATACCACGGCGATTTGGACGGTGTACAAGTTTCTCAAGAAGAAATTGAATATCTACTTCGTGAATTCAATTTTGTAGTTCCTAACTCCAAGATGACCAATCATGATGTCCTCTACTGCTTAGCAGGAATCCGTCCATTACCTGAAACGGAGGATGAAACGGAAGAGGCAGAAATCACTCGTCGGCACCTTATTTTTGACCACGAAAAAGAAGGGATGCCCGGTCTTATTTCAATTATTGGAGGCAAGCTTACCACCTATCGAAATCTCGCTGAAGAAACCGTGGATTATATTTTTGAAAAAATGGAAAAAATAGCCCCTCCCTGTCATACAGATGAAACCCCGCTTTGGGGAGGGGGTATGAAAAACATAAATCGATATATCAAAGAAAATTCTAAAAAATATAGCTTGAAATATGGCCTGGAAGAACAACAAATTTCATACTTGATTTCACTTTATGGCACAAAGTTTTGGCATGTTTTAAAATTAACTGATAAAAATCCTCAACTAAAAGAAAGAATTTGTAATAACAATTTAGATATCAAAGCTCAAATCGTTTTCTCTTTACAAAATGAACTACCTAAAACCCTGGCTGACATCTATCTCCGCCGCACCGGCCTCGGCACCAGTGCTTGCCGAGGTCTGGATTGTGCCAAAGATGGAGCGAAAGTCATGGGGAAATTTTGGGGTTGGCAGAAAAAAAGAATCAAACAAGAAGTAAAGGATTATGAACAACGAGTTGAAATGTTGTATGGGTATGAGTGAAATTTATGTAAATCACATTACTTAGTCAAGCAAATTTTAACTTGACTATAAGCAATAATGTCTCTACATTTTTATAAAAAACTAACCTTTCTTAAAACCCTAATATGCATCTCAGTTTGTTGAATTCATGCAAATCGTTGGTAATAAATAAACTTATATTTACATTAAGAAGGTAAGCTTTTAAACGCAACCCATTCCATGAAACAGGATATTTTCAAAGTCTGGTACCAGTGCATTAACTGTTGTCCCGGTCATTACCCATTATCTGAAATCATCTACCGCTGTCCTAAATGCGGTGACTTGCTGGAAGTGCAGCACGATTTGGCCAAGCTGCGCTCCAAGTCCCCGCAAGAATGGCGAGAGCTTTTTAATTCCCGATTTCGTTATTCTTTGGGATCCCACGCCAGCGGTGTTTGGGGAAAAAAGGAGTGGGTTTGTCCGGAAGTCGAAGACCAGTACATCGTTTCCATCGGTGAGGGACGAACGCCGCTATTTGAAGCTAACCGTTTAGCCAAAGAAACAGGGGTCCAAAACCTCTGGGTGAAGCTCTGCGGTAACAGTCACACGGGCTCTTTCAAAGATTTGGGCATGACCGTGCTGGTTTCCATGGTCAATCAAATGATGGCTGAGGGGCAAAAAATCAAAGCAGTGGCTTGTGCGTCTACTGGAGACACTTCTGCGGCTTTAGCGGCTTACTGTGCGGCCGCGGGCATTCCTGCACTGGTACTTTTGCCTAAAGATAAGGTTTCTAACGCCCAACTCATTCAACCCATCGCCAATGGTGCATTGACTCTTTCTTTGGATTGCGATTTTGACGGCTGCATGAAAATCATTCAGAAACTCACCGAATCCAAAGAAATTTACCTGGCCAATTCCATGAACTCTCTGAGAGTCGAGGGACAAAAAACCGTAAGTATGGAGCTGGTTCAGCAGTTGAACTGGCAGGTCCCTGATTGGGTCATCGTGCCCGGGGGAAATCTGGGGAATATTTCCGCCATAGGTAAGGGCTTTCTTGAAATGCAGGCGGTAGGCCTCATCGACCGTCTGCCGCGGCTGGTTTGTGCGCAAACCCAGCAAGCCAATCCCTTGTTCGAAAGCTACCAAAAAGGTTTTGCAGAATTTTATCCTAAAAAAGCCGAGCCAACCCTGGCCACAGCTATTCAGATTGGAAATCCCGTCAGCATCAAAAAAGCCATCCGTGTACTCAAACAACTAAATGGCATCGTAGAGCAAGCCAGCGAGGAGGAATTAGCCAATGCGACAGCATGGGCCGACCGGTATGGATTGTTCACCTGCCCGCAAACGGGTGTGGCTTTGGCGGCTTTCTTGAAGTTAGTCGAGAAGAGAGAAATAAAACCCAAAGACCGGGTCGTGGTCATCTCCACCGCACACGGCTTGAAGTTTGTGGATTTTAAAATTAAGTACCACGAGAATCGATTGGAAGGCGTCCAGACGAAGTTCGCAAATTTGCCTGTGGAATTACCTGCGGATTTTGAACTAATTACAAAAAGAATAAGTGAGCGTTTTCGCTTATAATCGGGTATCAACACATTAAAATGAACGATCTGTAAAAGTGAAAAAAAGTTCTCATCCAATTCTTATATTGATTATGTCGTAATATTTCATTACATTTGTTATGAATTTTTTCGTGGAGATTTAAATGACTAAGTATCTGTTAAACAGAATTTCAATAAACAAAAATATTTGTCATGGTAAACCACACATACGTGGCACAAGAATTATGGTACAACAGATATTGGACCTTTTAGCCAATGGAGCTTCCCCTGAGGAGATTATTAAATTTGACTTTCCAGACCTTACACATGAAGATATCCAGGCATGCATCGCTTTTGCAAGTCAACTTCTAAAAGATGAACCCATAGAATTTTATGACACTAAAGCTGTGAAGGCTTAATGAAATTCCTTGCGGATCAATGAGTTTCTACAGAATAGACACCAAGAGGATCTCAAAGGGACTTTGGTGATTATCGAAGACGTAGTTCTAAGAATTCGGAGATAAAATGAAAGATAAGTTTGCTTCCTACGTGTCAATAATTACTTTCCAATGAAGCAGTCGTTCTTTTTTTCGCCTTCTTTTCGTCACCTTTTGCCTTTATTGCGATGCTCTTTTCTTACTTTTTGAGATCAAGACATCAGCTTCTTTAGGCCCTAATATGCTAATTTTTTCTGCCGCTTCTCTTGACTGTTTCAGCATCTTCTCAAAACTTTGGGGTGTTAAGTACGCTGACTCATCCAACCACTGGTCAATTAACTTTTTCCTGATCCACCATTGGTTTCCAATTTTAGCAGCCGGAATTCCACCCCTTTTAACCAATTTGTAGATCAATCAAATCAGGTTTAAATTGTAAATATTCAGCAATTTGATCCAAGGTCATAACTTCGGAAGCCTAAACATAGAGTAATACCTATATTTTATTCATCCATTATTTAAATTACTTTTGTCAATCATTTTTTCTCGAACTTAGAATCAAAAGCTGACCTTCTTTTCCGCTAAGAAAAACATGGAGTTGTATTGACTTACTTAAACTTATCAACCCCTATTCATTTTAAAATATGAGAAGGTCAGCTTTTTACCAATTCACGGGAATAAATCCGCATTTCCTCTTGTCTAACTATCGAACTAAAAAAAGAAAGTGACTCGGTGACAGATCAGGAGCTCTTACAACAAGCGCGAGAAGGTGATAGCAAAGCATTTGAAGAACTTGTTAAGCGATATGAATCACAAGTCGCCGCCACAGTTATCGGCATGTTGGGCAAGTGCCAAGAGACGGAGGATGTCGGTCAAGAAGTTTTCATTCGATTTTATAAGGCATTACACAGTTTTCATGCAGAGTCATCCCTCGGTACTTACCTGACTCGAATCGCCATGAATCTTTCGTTAAACGAACTTAAGAGGAGAAAACGGCGGCAACTTTTTTTTAAAAATTTCGAGGATGACATGACAGAGATCGCCATCGATCCAGATGACACAATTACGAAACATGAAAGGCAAGAATTGGTTCAAAACGCAATACAAAAGCTTGAACCCGGCTTCCGAGTGGTGATTGTATTAAGGCTTATTAATGGATATTCAACTGATGAGACAGCAAAAATTTTGGATCTCCCAATTGGAACGGTGTTGTCCCGGCTGTCTCGTGCACAAAAAAAGTTAAAGGAAACCTTAACTCCATTTATTAAGGAGAAAATATGAACGAGAGATTATTAGAGCTGCTCTATCGTTCATTTGACGATGAACTTTCAGAGGAAGATCAAACAGAACTCACAAGCGCGCTGTCTTTATTCCCAGAACTTCTGGAAGAAAAAAAACGCATCATAGAGATGCGTCAGATGATCAAGGGTGAAGCAGTGCACTCTTTTAAACCATTTTTTGCTGCTCAAGTTATGCAGCGCATTAAGTCTGAATCAATTGAACAAGAAGACTTTTTGGGATCCCTGATATGGGTGTTCCGGCGGATTGCCCTGGCAGGTACGATAGCCATTCTCTTACTCCTTGCGAATAGTGTTTTGGTGGAAAAGAATAATTCATTGGATTCGGTGTTGGGGATGCCTCAATTAACTCTTGAAGATACCTGGCAATTGGATATCATTGTTGAGGAGGGAAAATAATGAAAACAAAATCTACGACAACATTCATTATTCTCAGCGCGCTGGTTATCGGAATCGTAATTGGAGTATTGGGTAGTAGTACGTGGCGAAATAAAAGAGAACACACATTTGAAAGGATGCTGCCTCACCAGCGATTTTTTTCATTTATGGAACGAGTCATCCAGCCAACAGATGAGCAAAGAGCGGCATTCGAGAAAATTTTAGCAAAACGGTCTAAACAACTTAGGGAATTGTATGAAAAGCACGAGAATCAAGTTATAGCGATATATGATTCTCTGCATACGGATTTGAACTCTCTTTTGACAGAAGAGCAGCGCAATCGTTTCGAAGCTCAACTTGTAAAAGGCGGTGATAAAATTGTCGAAAGGGGCATAGCACGCTTAACTGAAGCGTTAGATCTCGACGAAAATCAGCAAGAACAATTAAAACAGATTATGAATTCAATCAAGGCTTTTCCGCGTCTCGATCGCCAAAACTTTCAAGGCAAATGGGAGGAACGCAGAAATCACTTTCAAAAATTGCAGCAAGAAATCGAAAATATCTTAACACCTGAACAATTAGAAAAGTTTCGTGAGATGAGATATTATGAGCGTCCTCCATTTGGGCGACCTTTTAGGGGGCCAAGACCACAAAGAAATTTTAGAGATTCAAAACCGAAAAGAGATCTGAAAAATTAAGGCAAATCAAAATGAAAAAGATAACAATTTTAATCTCAATCAGCACGGCGAAGACGATGATTTCACCATACGGAATCAAGCGGAAATTACCGAGGCCGCCGCAGAAACATCACGGGTTATGAGATTGCTTTAGCCTCGATTGCCGGAGTTTCATTAGGAAAAAATGTAGATGAAGTTACAGCGCAGATAATCAAATCGAAGTAGGATTAATATTTAATGCAAATCATGAGTAATTATAGACTTCTGCAAAATTAATTTAAAGCATGCTCAAAATGGGTGTACAGGCTTCAGCCTGTCTATGACAATCTCAACCTAAAGGTTGTACACCCTATTTTGCAGAAGCCTAGAGTAATTAAAGAAAGGAGACAAACTATGAAAGTACTAAATCTTACTTTAATCGCGATGATTTCTCAATTCATCATCAGTTGCTCAAGTAAAGATGGGTTAGATCCGATTTCCGCAGAATCCACTGTTCTAAATAAAACCAGTCTCAGTTCACAAGACGAAGACCTCCTACCATTTTTGAATCGTGGATGGAGTCTTTGGGCAGTTCTTGATTTAACGGAAGAACAAAAAGCGCAAATAAAAGAAATCATTCAATCGCAAAGAGTAAATTTCAAATTCTTGCGCGGCTCATTTGAAAGCAGACCCTCTTTCGAGGAGAGGAAAGCTAAGCGGAATGAAATGCGGGAATCAATTCACAAGGAGATTCTGGCAATCTTGACACCGGAACAGCGAGCAAAAGCAGAAGAATTGAAAGCACAACTCGAACGAGGTGAAGTTCCTGAAGAACTCCTCAACAAAAGAATCGAAGTGCTTAGCGCAAAACTCAATTTAAACGAAGAGCAGAAAAGTCAAATCAAGGCTTTGGGATTCTGGCAAACCCTCTTGTCGATGAAAGCGGAAAGTGCGAATCGTAGGGAATTTTTACAGAAAAGAAGAGAACTGTTAAAGGAGAACAAAGAAAAAATGTTAAACATATTGACCCCCGAACAACAATCCATTTTTCTCGAAATAAAAGGTCAACGTCAAGAGAAAATGAAAAAGCGTTTTCAGAGATTTGGCAGGAATCGTTCACAAAAACGAATCGAACGGTTATCTGTAGCACTTGATTTAGATGAAACTCAAAAGGCACAGCTTCAGAAAATCTTTGCAGATGTCCGCGGAAATATTCGAGGTGAATTAAACGGCAACCACAATGGCCGAAATAGAGAAGAATTGCTGCAAGCCATGCGTGAAAAAATGAGCCAGGTCGATAAGCAAATTCAAAGCATTCTCAATGCAAAACAATTAGAAAAATATGCTGAATTGAAAACAGCTCGCCAAGGAAGAAGATAAAAACGATTTTCTGATAATTAAGTAATTTGATAGAAAAGCGAAGGCGGAGGCAGATACCAGTTGACAGTAAGCAGTGAGCAGTAAACAAAGCAAGTATTACCATCTAGCCAACTGCTTACTGCTAACTGCCGACCGAAGGCGCCTTAGTCTAAAACGATAAAGGAAGTACAAAATGAAATACTTAACTCAAATAACAATCATAGCCCTTCTGGCTGCATTCTCGATGGGTTGCAGCAGCAAACTCAAACTAAACAGCAATTGGCGCCAACAGGAAATTACAGTCGATGGCGAACAAACAGAATGGCAGGATACCATGACCTTTATTGAAAAGAAAAATGTATCGATTGGCGTGGCAAATGATACAGAATTTGTTTATGTCTGCATGACCTCCACAGACCATCAACTGCTTCGGCAGATAATGGCCACGGGCTTTACCCTCTGGTTTGATCCTGAAGGGGGTAAAGAGAAAACATTCGGAATTCGCTTTCCTATTGGAATGATAGAGTCAGGATTGATGATGATGCAACGCTGGAGTCGAGACCGCGATCAGGAAACCAACTTAGAAAGTATGCGGGAAAAATTCGAACAGTCCCTCACAAAAATAGAAGTTATTTGGCCAGAAAAAAATGAACGTCTGCGTTTCAATAATGCTTCTACACTGCCAGGAATTGAAGCAAAAGTAAAGCTCAGCGATGCAGCGGACCTGCTGGTTTATGAAATCAAAGTGCCACTGGTACAAACCGAGCAGCATCGATTCGCCATCGGCACAGAAGCAGGTAAGCAACTTGGCATCGGCTTTGAAACTGCGGAGTTAAATCGAGAGGAATTAAGAGAAAGAATGGGAAGAGGCGGTTTTGGCGGCGGAAGAGGTGGTGGTCGAGGCGGTTTCGGCGGTAGAAGAGGCGGCGATCGGCCACCGAGACCTGAACAATTTAAGCTCTGGGCGTCAGTTCAACTCGATTCGGAGGGTAACGCTCCATCAGTACAACTTATTCCTGACGATTAATAACTCCTATTGAATTTTTTATTTAGATACCACCTGATTAATATAAATAACGAATCATCTGGGGTGAATGTTTGACCAACTCATAAAAATCATGTAATTTTTTATCGCGTTCATACACATTCGACCGCGTGGTGTTTATCTGAGATACCACCTTGGATATGTGAGCAATATCATAATTAATTCCACTGAATTCACAAAGTGTTTTTATAAATGAAGATGGCTCGCCTAAAAAATCCTCATATTTAATTGAGAGGGCTCTATCTGAGGGTAATGAAGTTATATAGGTATCTGCTCTTTTTGTATAAACCTCCCAGAGTCTGAATCCTTCTTCTAATGACAGACAGCTCACAGAGCTAACAATGGATGGAAAGGGTCGATTCCTAAACCTGTGTTTCCATTTCAGCCTTTCCATCCATCGACTCACGATTTTTAATTCTTTCATTCCTCGCACCATTAAGCTATTCGCTACGTCAACACCGTTGCGGTAAATGTGTATAACTTTTGCCTTGGGAAACAGATCGACCCATAATGGCAGCGTGTATGTATTACGCGGGTCTTTCCAGCCCCAAGGGATTTTCAGATTGAAAGGGTTACGAAAACGCAGGTAGTTCCTCATTCCCAGGTAGCTAATGACTCGGGGTGTTTTCAATAGATGATCAATGTATTTTACCACCAAGGTACGTATTTCAATATTTTCCAACAGATACCTAATATTCTCCGGATGGTCCCATGAGCTACCACTTTGTCGTAGAAGCCAGTTGTTTAGATTAAGAAAGAACCGTGCCTCCTGGTTTTTATCTTTCTTCTTGCCTAAAAACAATCCCAGCTCTCCCAATATTCGTGTTATCATACTGGTGCCAGAACGATGCATTCCAATGATGATGATGGGAAAGCGGCCTATATTATTTTGCATGGTTAAAGATCCACTTTGGTATGGGTAATGTGAAAATTGAGAGTTTCCAATAAACAAGAAAGACTGATATCAGGTTCATAGTTGCGAGACTGACAGCATTTGCTATTGCAGCGCCTACAATGCCGTATTTTAATATCAGTGTTACATTTAACACAATATTTAAGAATGCAGAAAAAACAATATTATTTCTCATTAGCTTTTCGTGGCCAGTCATCATCAGCAAATATCCTACCGAGCCCGTCGCCACATTAATAAACTGCCCTATTGCTAAAATGGTAAGAACAGTCGCTCCTGTGGTAAACTCAGGGCCATATAGACCCAGCACCCAAGTTGGTACAAGGATAAATAATAACAGAACTGGAGCAGCCAGGAAGGTCATTAGTTTGGCGGCGTTGCGGGCAAGATTGCTAAGGGCTGGCAGGTCTCTCTGTCCATAGAGGGCTGCGAATTTTGGCGCAATAATACTATTAAAAGCAAAAAGAATGAAGTTAGTCAACATAGCGGTGCGAAAAGCTGCGCCATAGATGCCCACTATTTTGCTATCTGTCCAAATTCCAAGCAATATTGTATCCGTCATGTTCATCACTAAACTCATAAAAGTAACCCAAAACAAAGGTAGGCTGGTCTTGATGAGTAACCGAAGGTCAAAGTGCCCAGTAAGACCTTTTAGTTGTGGTGTCGCCCGCCGCCATAGGAATATACTAAATAATAGTATAAGAATAGTGGAAGCAACATAAGCAGTCACCGCACCAATGACCTCTAATTTACTACCAAGCAAGGCTAATAGTGGCAAACTACAGAAGGGAATGCCCACAACTTGGACTAGCATAGAATCGCGAATTTTTTTCAAGCCCTTGAGCAACTCACCATACAGGGTGAGCAGACTCAAAGGCAGAATACTAAGTGCCATCAGTCGCATAGGCTCAATGAGACTTGGTTTGGCAAAAATGCTCTGAGCGATCCAAGAAGCACTACTCACCAGGAAAAGGGTAACTAAAAAAGAAGTGGCCATTGCTATCCGTATACCCATGCGTGAAACCCCAGCGAGCTTTGACCAGTCCCCTTTCGCTGCATTATCGGCAGTGAAGCGCAGGAGTGCATTGCCCAAGCCTAAGCGCCCTATCACCGTTGCTATGGTAGTGACGGTGAAAGCCAGATAGTAGATACCAGCGCCTTCAGCGCCCGCCAAACGTGCCAATAATACATTAAAACTAAAACTCAAACCCACACTGAATACTTTCAGCGTAAACGCTACACTGGCACCCCGCACTACTTCGATCATGTGTTGGTCTATGAGAGCAAACCATGGAATGCGGCGGACAACGGCGATAAATTTCATCAAAATATTGTTTGTATTAATCTCTTGAATAATAAGTTAATGGAGCCAAATGACACTATAATAAGCTTTTTTAAAAAATCAATAATCTTCAAATGTCATCCTTCGGATTCGCTCAGGATGAAGAAATACTTATTATTTGCTACTGATTATCGGAAGAACCTAAATTACTACAAAAATATTGTGGTAACATTGAACAGTATCTATTTAAACAATTATTCGGCTTCTTTTGTTAAATTCAGCCCCTAAATATATGTGATTGCACGATCTGGCAAGCAACTCACTTTCAAAAGAGCTCCATAATATTGAATTTCTGCCTTCCAGTAGCTTCTTCTTTTAAACTGAAAACAATATCTAAGAATAGCGAGTAAAATCTTCAACTTATAAACCACTATATAAATAAATCTGGTTATTAACAAATTGATTAAGCCATAATTTTTTTTTATAAATCTATAATAACTCTTTAAGTTCATTCTTGCTCGGGTTGTTGAACGCTGACCTGCACTGGCGCCTAAGATGTGCTTAATTTTCGCATCTGGCAAGAAAAAAACTCTTAATCCAGTTTCCTTGATTAACCTGAAACACCAATCACTATCTTCAGCAAACATAAAAAAGCGCTCATCAAAATATCCAATTTTTTTCAATTCGGTTCTGCGGAACATCAAGTCTGCCCCGGGGATGTAGCTAACTTGCATTCTTTTAAGATCGTTCATGCTGGGAATGATTCCAAGGGATGGTATTTTACCTGGAAATAATTTCGAGAGTCCAGTTGTATCAAATAAAGCCTGCGCTGCTGACGGAAATGCTAAATTATAAGATCGTTGAGGAGTAACTTCGTCTTGCATAAGTAGACCACCCACGGCTCCCGCCTCTGTATGATCCTGTAAAAATTTTGACATAATGAAAAGTGCATTATTCATCAATTGCGTATCCGGATTTAAGAGAATAATATGTATTCCAACGCTCTTTTTCATACCGATGTTGCATGCAGCCGCAAATCCAAGGTTAGCTCCCGTTTGTATAATATATAGAGAACGAAATTTCTCCCTGACAATTTTTTCGGTATTATCAGAGGAAGCGTTGTCTACTACAATGATTTCATAAGTTATCCCATCAGTAAGGTCATAAATGGACTGAATGCAATCTACAATAGTATCCTCGCTATTGTAAGTGACTATTATTATGGAAAGATCAATCTGCATTATTTTTCTGGATCCTATACTAACAGAGTCATTCGAAAATTTTGATTAAGGGAAATCTAAAAATTAAATGCAGCAAGTTCTATTCTTCTCTAATCTTTGCAATAAATCCTGAGGTGGTCACGTATATTTCATAAACGTTGTCTTTGGAAGGATATGTAAAGACTGTGTTGCCGTACACGGCTGTTACAAAAGGCAGTTTATGACCATATTTATATAGCCAGCGCCAATTAGGATTTTCTTCATCCTCAACTAAGCTGTAAACGCTGGGGGAATGGCTGATTTCATCTTGTGTCGTTAGATACCTACCCCTAACTCTTGTCAATTTAAACATCGTGTGCATCCCCACGAAGTTCAGCCAGTCATTCCATTTTAGAATATCGCCTTCGACTGCCCATTGATCTCCGTTTAAATTAAATCGTTCTGTAATTCCAATATGTCCAGCTTTAATTGATGTTAGTTCCAACTGCATACTATTAGCTTTCTCTAATAGTAGACACCGGACTATAGCTACTAATTTTACTCTAGTAAAACTTTGATAAGACTGAATAAAGGCAGCTAAAAATAAACTTGCACACGAAACGGATATCCAAAAAAGGATTACTATAAATCGAAAAGTACTTTGCGTTAAACTGATCCGCTTGATTTCTTTGTGTCGAAATCGCTGAACCGTTCTTCGTATTCGATTAATTATGAAAAATAGAAGGGAGAAAATTCCAAGAAGCAATAAGGTCAAAGAGATATAGATAACAAGATTTGTACTAAAGGGTAAATTGAACATTGTAAAATTAAAGGTTAATGATTATAAAAACTACTTAGGGTTTTGCTCTCCTCTTAATTAAGATTTGGATAAAAGAGTATAAAACAACTCTTTTACTTCAAGTATAATATACAAATATTTAATAAATATTTACAGTAATTTGTTCCTAACACCTAAAAATCTTTTATATAAAAAATAAAAATAATCATTTAAATACTAAAATTAAGTTTATAGTTTTGCATTTCAAAGAATAATTCTCATGGTGGTCCCATGTCCCGCCCGTGTTTCTTTAATAAGGAGTTTACCACCATGATAATCTTCCACGATACGTTTTGCCAGGCTCAAGCCAAGTCCCCAACCCCGTTTTTTAGTACTGTACCCTGGCTTAAAAATATCTCCTTTTTTTGAAACCTCAATGCCCCGACCGTTATCAGAAATATCAATAAAGATTTTGTGTTTACTGTTTTTCAACTCGCCTAAACAGATTTCAATTCTTCCCATATCCTTTTCCAAGGCATCGAGTGAATTTTTGACCAAGTTTTCAATTACCCATTCAAAAAGATCTTTATTGATTGCCACTTTGGTAGCAGTCTGATAATTCTCTACAATAGTTACCTTCTTACCCCACTGTGGTAACCGCTGCTTAAAATATTTAACAACTTCAGAAATCATTGTTGCCACATTTGATTCTTTCAAATCTGCTTTTGAACCAATCTGAGAAAATCGAGCGGTGATTTTATTTAAGCGTTCTATATCTTTTTCCATTTCAATAACGGTTTTTTTAGTTTCTTTATCCAGTAACTTGGCTTTAATAATTTCTAGCCAACCCATGAGAGATGATAGGGGCGTTCCAATCTGATGGGCCGTCTCTTTGGACATCCCTACCCAGATGAACTGTTGTTCACTTCGCTGTATGCTTCGAAAACCTAAAAAGCCCACCAAAATAAACATACTAACAACAGCAATTTCAATGTAGGGCAGCATTTGAAGCTGCTTAATCAATTTTGAATCACCATAATAAAGATAACCTAATAAATATTCCTCATATTTTAAAGGAATTGGATCTGCCTCTCGTTTCATGACATTAATCATTTTTCTGACTTTCTCAACGGCTTCAGGGGAACGATCGTTTGGATCTATGCCAATACCTTTCCAAGCCGTAGGATTGCCTTCAGAATCGGACTGAATAATGGGAAAATTAGTACGCTGAATGATCTGTTCAAAAATGAAATTTAAATCCGTATCAGTTTCAGATGACGCAGCTCTGGCATAAAGCTGGGTATAAAAAAGTAAAATTTCTCTCGCTTCCACTCTAAGGGTACCTACAATCCGCTGGGTGTAAAACAATAGAAAAATGATTATTAAAATGGCAAATATAAATAGTAACCCTTTGAAGCGGCCTCTTAAAAAATAAAGGTTGATTCTCATTAATCTCAAATTATTTATTGTAAATCGAATCTTGGTTATACTGCATTAACCCAAAAGCTAAGCTTCTTGCCTAATGAAAAATATATTAGCTATTAAGTATTAAATTTCTTTTTTATTTTAACCTAAATTGAGCGATTCTGCCTAAAATTGTTTCACAAACGAGATTAGGCATAAAGAACGTTGGGTGTCCACGCTTTAGCGTGGTATTCACGCCTGCCACTGCAAGCTAAAGCTTGAACCCCGAACTTCCCCCGGCAGGAAAAATCGTTCAATTTAAGTTTAAATCTTTTCGTTTGCGTCTTTGCACAATTCCCAACCCTAATATAGCAAGAACAGTAAACCAGCTAATACCACTTATAGTCAATCCCGCTTTAAACGCAGCAGAATCGAAATTAAATTCCACCTCATGACTTCCGGCTGGAACCATTACGGAACGAAACATATAATTAGTTTTATAAATTTTTGTTGGCTGCCCATCAATATAAGCTTTCCACCCTTTGGGGTAGTAAATTTCACTCAATACTAACAGTTTTGCTGTATCGGTAGATGATTTTATTTTTATTTTGTTCAATTGATATTCGGTAATTTGTACTGATCCTTCTCCTTTACTTTGAGGTGTTATTTCTGGAGTTTCTTCAAGAATTGCTGTTCGACTTGGATCAAACTCACCTGACTTTAGTATTTCCATGGCCGCATCCTCATTTGCTACCACTTGAATGTTTCCAATAAGAAAAGCCCTGGGAAGAAAATTATTGTTTTGGTAAATGAACATATTATAGAGCTGACCTCGAAAAATCATCTGGGTGGATTTTAGTTGTACAAAATCTGGTTCTGGAATTTGGAATGGTGTAACAATATATTTTACGTTAAGCATATTCAGAGCCGTTAAATGCACCTGTCGCTCCCTTTGAGGTAATTGATCTTCCGTTAAAGGAAAATATGACTCTTGCCCATTTTTGATTTGAGCCCTGTAATACTTAGATGCAAAGCCATTAGCTAGGTTCAGATGATCCATGAAATTTTGATAGAGTTTTAATTTTGCGGGATAGTACCCTCCAATGGTGGCGATCTCATGAGCCGCCCATCTATTTTCACCAAATAGAGGTTGTAGAGGGAAAATACGAAATAAGTCCTTATCCTGCTTTAAAAAATTAATCGTTTCATCAGGCGACAGATATGCTTCTATCGACTTCTCTGGAACGGGTTTGTTAAGTTTGTAATCTACAATCCAGAGATCAATCAGAGTAAGAAACGCTAAAATTAAGCCAAAAGATATTGTGCGCAAATTTCTTTTCATCCGCCACCAAATTAGAGCCAGACCAACACCCAAAAAAAGTATCATAATCCACATATCTTTCATCAACATATCAAAACGCAATTGGTTTAACTGTTGCTGAACATTAAGTTGATACTTGATTGGATATAAGCTACTCATAAATTTAAAAAATGCATCCTTAAATAGCGTACCTATTAAAACAAGTCCTACTAAAACAGCAACAACCAACGCTGAAATTTTAAATATTTTATTTGCAATGATTTTGTTATTCTTTACTTCCTTGACCTCTCGTTGGGTTAATTCTATCAAATTTTGAAAGCCCATACCTGCTAATACCGCTACGGAAAATTGAACTAAAATAAGAATCATTACAGGAACACGGAATTTGTTGAAAAAGGGTAAATAATTGTAGAGTAAATTATATAAAGGTGAAAAATGTTTTCCAAAGGAAATCATTAAAGAGATAATAATTAATGTAGCAAAATATCCTGTGGTTACTCTTCGCTTATATACAAAAGCAAAAATTGCCAACAGGAGCGGCAGTATGCCCATATAATTTGGATAATCTGTAAAGGGCATAGCGCCCCAGTAAGTCTGACCACCAAAACCGAAAAATGAAGGCATCAAAAAAGTCAACATTTCTTTAGGATGAAATGACCATTGGGTGGCATAGTCAAAACCCACGCCTCCACCTCCTAAAGCTTTCGCGGCACTACCACCTCCACGTATTGAATATGGTGTATATTCGTAAATTGAAAAATATAAAATTGCAGCTAATCCAAAAGCCAAAGCGAGAGCAATACTTAGATGAGTCAGTGATTTTAAAACCCCTTTGATTTCATTTTCAATTCGCCACTTCCGAATAAAAAAATAAAGAGCATACAGTCCTATCGCCATCCAGGTATAATAAACAATCTGAACATGGCCTCTTTGCAACTGGAGACCAATCACCAAAGCGACAATCCCCAAATAGAGTAGATTTCTTTTTTGCAGCAATTGATCCACAGCCCAGATCGCCAGTGGAATATAGGTTGCAGTCATCATTTGGCCGCCGTGTCCAAAAACCTCCATGGTAATTAAAAACGGCGTAAACATAAAGGTAATGCCGCCTACCAATCCACCCCAGAAATTAACTCCTTTTGACCTTAAAAAAATAAAGACTCCAATACCAGCCAAAGGATAGTGTACAATGTGATTAAATAGTCCAGATAATGGTAGTATTATATGTATCAATTTCAACATAAGGTACGGTATATAAACAAATGGGGTAAACATCAAACTGCCAAAGGATGGCATACCACTGAAAATGTAAGGCATCCATTGAGGATAACTGTGATTTTCCCAGAGTGCTTTGTTTAAAGGCTTTGATAAAGCCGTAGGAGCTTTGGTATCCGGAGCCATAAAAGTATTTTCGTTGAATAATACATCATAAAAGAAGATAAAAATCAATACAAAAAAAATACCCAAAGCAATTGCATTGGCGTATTTGTCCATGAATGTATTCAAATCCCATTGTTTTGGTTTGGGTTTAACTTTGGCTTTTAATTTTTTCTTTGATTTCTTAGTCATGAAAAGATTTCCTTAATTATGAAACTGAAGTTTTATCAGCCACATCAATGGTTAGAGAATTTCTTTTTTCTTTAAATTGTAAATATTTCCGCTCTGTTTCTCGGTTAGACACTAATTTCCAAATGGTATAAATTCGCCTAATCGGGAGTATAGTCCCATACCCTAAGATCAAAATGTAAAGTATTTCCATTCGATGATTAAGAATTCTAAAATCAGACACAAAAATTTGTACAAATATTGCCAAAGAAAATATGTTCATGATTCCAGGATAGGCGAATAGCGCAAAAATCATTCTACTTAAAGACGCTTCATTTTTTAGTCTATAAAGTCTTAACTTTGTTTGGCTGCCTATGCCCTGCTTCTTAAAATCGGAGTAATAATCAAAAGATTTTTGTAATTGTGACTCCAGCATTTGGCCGGCCTCTAAATAGAGTGTTGCAATATCCAACCTCAAGGCAAACAGACCTGCCAAAAATCCAAAAATAATGACTTCTAAATTACCGGTTCTAAAGTAGCAGCCTACGGCTAAACCAAAAAACATGAATGGCACAACAATTTCGTGTCCAATGGTATCCAAATATTTTCCTGTCATACTCACCTGCTTTTGAAACCGAGCAATTTCACCATCCACGTTGTCAAATAGAAAACCCAACTGCATAAATAAAACACCCAGCAGCAGGAATTCTGTTTTGGGAAAGGCAAAAAAAACGCAGCCCAGTATTCCTGATATAATTTGCAATAAGGTTACCTGGTTAGCCGACAGTCCTAAATTCAAAAGCAGCCAGGTTACAATCAGCGACAATCGTCGCATGAAGTAGTAGCCGTAGCTTCCCTGCCGCTCCTCAGGATTTACTCTGTACTTGAAATCTTTGACCTCTCTTAAAGTAATTCGGAACATGCTATCGCTTTAATTCTTTATTTTCTAATATTTGCTTTTGGGCATAAGCTAAAGACTCAGGTGTATCAATATCGATCCAGAAAGCATCGCCAATATCTATGGCAAAAAAGGATTCCTTTTTTATCGTTTCGCGGCATCCATCGGCGAGTGCATATTTACGCATTGCAAAACTTGCTTCTAAAGCTCTAAATATTTCGCTGTCGCATTTAAACAGGCCACAATCAATACCGTTATACTCTGGCAATTTTTTTCCAATGGCTGTAATCAATTTGCGTCCTCTTTTCTCTATAAACTGAACCTTCATAGCGTCATCTATGTCGAAGACACGTTCAGGGTTTGCGTCCACCGCTAACAGTAATTGCGCTTCTGCCAAGGGTGCTTGCACCATCAAATCAGCAATCTTTATATCAAATATATGATCACTCATTAATAATAAAAACGGTTCGTACTTTTTAACAAAGTCTTTTGCGGTCCAAACAGAAATGCCATTGGGGTTTTCCCATTGCGGATTAAAGATGTAAGTGAGTTTAACACCGTGAGGGCTTCCATCTCCTAAATAAGCCTTTAGCATTTCTTTTTTAAAACCACAAACCAATGCAATTTCTCTGATCCCAACTTTTTTCAATGTTTGGATGATTATATCGATAATTGTTTGCTCACCTATTGGAGTAAGAGTCTTAGGCATATCACTGCTATGTTTGTTTAGTCTGCTTCCACTTCCGGCTGCTATGATTATGACTTTCATAAGTTAGCTTAATTACTAAATTTTTTATTCAATTCAACTTGAATGTTGCGGCCGAAAAACAAGTACCGGAGGGCCGGTCGGATACCCTTGAATAGCCAACTTGAAGGAATGTGTCTTACAATACGTAGTCTATTTATCTTAAACCCTGCTTTATTAAATAATCTATGCAATTCTTTAGGTCTGTACTCGTTGAAATGGGTTTCATTATCCCTTAACACCTCTGGTTTTCTCAGGGGAGTTGATATGTACATTTTACTCTCGTCTTCAAGAATTTCTAAGCAGTTTCGCATGAAAAAAAGCGGGTTCATTAAATGTTCAATCACCTCAAAACAGAAAATGGTCTTATAGCTACCTTGCAATTTTTCAGTATCTAAATCAAGAAGCCCTGTATTTTCAATTCTTCTTTTGAAATGCTGTTCTAATATTTCGGTGAAAGGATTCCGTTCGCCAATGTCTAATATTTTGCCTTCAGGGGATAATTTGATAAATTCAAGAAGAAGATTCCAACGCTTTCGGTTCAAATCGCTATCGTAATTATCCCAGACATCCACATATCCAGGTATAGATTTAAGATTCGTCATAGCTAATAGAGTATTATGTCGAGCTTTTCAAATTATCTTTAATTAAACTGATCTTAGTATTCAGCAAATTTTTATACTCTTGTTTGATGTGAACTTGTAGTAGTTCATTCAACCCTAAAGCTATATTTCGCTTGTTTCTTATTAGATTAACTTCCTCTTTTGGGTCCTGTTTTAAGTTGAAAAGATGTGTTGGACCATTTTTCGAATCGTGAATCAACTTCCAGTTGAAAGTCCTTAATCCATATAATTTAGGCACCGTTTGTAGATAAAACACCGATTCATCAATCGGTACTTCCCCCTTTTCATCATATATTGTCTCTGAGAGGACAAAGCTATTTTGCTGAGCTAACCTGGAAGTTAGAGATTTCTCAAATGAATTACCCAGAAGCTTATCAGTACCATATTCCAAATTTAATAATCTACAAAGGGTTGGTAGTAGGTCAAGATGACTTATCAACGAATCTATTTTTGTGCCACCAGCATATTCTGGTACTTTAATCAGTAGTGGCACATGAATGAGTTCATCATAAAGTTTGGCTGTATGCAATAAACCATTGTGAGCATTAAATTCTTCACCATGATCCGCGGTAAAAACAATTATGGATTCTTCAAATAATCCTTTAGATTTTAGAAGATCAAAAAATAGACCCAGTTGAAAATCCACTTCTCTAATGGTACCATCATATAAATTCAAGGCTTGTTGAAGAGTTTTGGAATCCAATCCCAATCTATACTTTAAATGCACTGAAATTTTTTTAACACTGGTATAATCAATTCCATCAAGCTTCAATTCTTCAATAAATCTATTTAATGGATTATAAGGATAATGGGTGTCCATCAAATGCACCCACAGAAAAAATGGAAATTGAGTATTAGCGTCGATCCAGTTGAAAAATTTGTTATAGAATTTTTCGAGAAGAACTCTTTTGTTATCAAGACTGTGATGAATATTTGAATATCCTTTTAAAAAAACTTTCCAATGTTCCAGAAGCTGATAAATATTAGTATTTTCAGGAATAAAAGTCTTGGCTATATTCGCCATGCCATCCAAAGATTTTTGAAACAAAGTATGTTGTTTTTCTGAATTTATATCTAAATTTCCTGCAATTGAGATAAAATCAATAAAATCCTCAAAAATATCAAAACCCCGCTGATACTGAAAATATCGAGATATCCACGGATTGGCAGCAATAAATCCTGCTGTGGTGTATCCGGCTGATTTTAAAATTTCAGCCATAGTCACCGGCGCATCAAAAAGTCCAAATCTGTTGGACATCAAAGAATATCGGGATGCCATTATAGCCGGAAAAGCATGTGGGGTATTGGGACCATTAGAGAAAGCGTTCGTAAAAAGATAGCTCTCCTCCGCAAGACGATCTAAATTGGGTGAAGTCGATTTAGAATAACCATAACATCCCAAATGATCAGCCCGCAACGAATCCACAGTGACTAAAATCACATTTGGTCGTTTTTCTTTCATTTACATATAACCCAAATCTTCAAGCCGCTTTCTGATAACCTCTTCATCTTCCTTCGAATATCCATTTCTACTTTCATGAGATAGCATTTCTTTCAAAACAAAATTTATGTAATCAGAAACTGATTGATATTGGCTGGATGCGGCCACAATTTTTTCTACTACATCATAATATTGTTTTAATATCTTTACATCAACAAATTCTGCTTCAGACATAATATCTCCCATTTTTATTTGCTTTGAATTATGGCCTCTCAATGGCAATTTAGCGACATTAAGAAAATTACTAAAACCAAAGACATGGGTTTCAATAGAATATGGGCAAACAGAATTCCTTTTTCTTTATCTGCATTTATGTCCTTCTCCCTTCTTTCACGGCTCCATTTGGAAAATACAGGTAATGCCAGCAGCGCTAACAAATGATAGTGTTTATCGATAATACGTACTACTCAATATAGAAAAAATACACTATACAAAGCAACAGGAGCTTGCACAGCCATAGCCTACATTTCTTTTTCTACGTGTTTGCTAAGTCTCATAACAAAATATCAAAAACTCCTTCAACTATTCAATCCTGGTTTAGTTTCTTCTACATACACTCTAAAAAGTTGATACACTTTTTCACCATCCCTTTGGTAAAAGGATTTAATCAATTCCACCTTCGCATTTTGATCTTGGACAGCTTGTGAAAAAATATGTTTGGGTCTTTCAAAATATGTAAATTTATCCGTATGAAAGAGAAATATGTAATTTTTTTGAAATAGGCCAAAAAGGGATTTTTCGTCCTGCAGGTTATGTTTATAATATTTCCGCTCGGTTCTGACTTTGCCATCCGATAAAGATAGAATATTTTGGTTAAAGCCCCAGTCCATACAAACCACGGTCCAATCAGGATGACGTTTAAGATAATCCACCAACTCATAAATGGCGTCAGACCAGATTCCTAAGCCGCCGGTTTTCAAAAGTTCTTTGTAATATTTTTGGATGACCAATAAATTGGAAGCTATTATCAAGGCTACTACGGCGGGGGCAACACTTAGAAGAAATTTTACCTTGATTCTGCCACCAGTAAACTTCTTTCGAATGTATTGAACACTTTGCCAAATAAAAAGTGCAATTAATATATGAATAAAAGGATAAAGCATAATTAGTTGGTGACCTCGAAAAAGGGTTGGTGTAAAACAACTCCAGAGAAGAAGCGAAAGGCTCATTAAGATGAGAAATCCTTCCTTAGTGTCTACTTGTCTGTCTTTTAAAAAAGTAAAGACCGCCTTTCCTACAAAATAGAAAAAAGCCAGAGTAAAAGCCAAGGAAAACAAAGAACCGGACCATACCCACTGGTCGGTGATATATCTTGGACTCTCAAAATAATGATGAAAAAGATATTTACCACTCAAAACATCGGTCAGCATTTGGAGACGCAGAAATAGATTATTGAAAAAATTCAAATTATTCACTGTTGTAGAATGGCTCCCGAATGTTGCAAGCACAGGCCTGAAGGTCCCTCCAAAGGTTGCTACATTAAAAGCTATGAAAATCGAAGCCCCAACAGTAAATGAAATCAGACTTGCTGCTACATCCTTGCCTGAAATTTGCTTTGAATGCCATTTTTGTTTTAGTTGCTTGTAAACAAACAAAATTGCAAAAGCCATTAGAGAAAAAAGAATCCATAAAAAGCTGGCCCGGTCTGAGATGCCTAAACCCAGAACAAACGAACCTATAACAAGATATTTAATTTTCGGATATTGCCACCATTTTAACAAAAAAAATAGGGAAATCATTTTAAAGGCCATCATGGTGCCAACCACGGCATAGTCAGTCCGGGTATAGAAAATATAACTGGCATCTGTCGCCATAAACAAAGTTGAAGCAAATGCAACAAATTTATTATTGGTCAATTTATGTGCAAATAAAAAAGTAAATACCAAGGCCGTCAAACCAAGTAGTAGGGCCGTTCCCCGAATCGTATAAACGTTGAATCCAAAAATCGCAAAAAATGGCAGACATAAATAGGTCTTTACAAAACCAGTATAGTAATTAAACATGAGTGGAAAGGGTCGCCCAAATAAATGAATTATTGAAGGATCAATTTGAATGGGTTCTCCACCGAGATGCCCTTTTAGAATGGCTATCGCTGGAGGTACATGGTAGACTTCATCATATTGAATTCCAGGCAGGTTTAAGTATGGAAGAGATAAACCTAAATAAACAATTGTAAGAATCATTAAATATAAAATATTCTTTAGATTTTCCGAGGTTTTTAATTTTGATACGATCACGTAACTGAGATATTTTGATTGTTACTTCCTGGCAATACACAAAAGGGAAACCCCAAATGGAAATCGGTGATTTTTCAGCAAATACCTTTCTGATGCAAACACCCAACTCAAAATGGTATCCAAATAATTATGAACAAACTCAAAATCTGAATCCATTTTGTCGACATTCACTTTAATAAATGTGCGTTTGATTTTATGCAATATCCGAATCAGAGCTATTGGCGGGAAAAGAAAAGTATTAAAATAAGTTACTTTTTGAATCTTAAAATCTAAGGCAAGCACAAGCTCTACCAATTCTCTTTTCGAATAGCGTCGCTTATGATGATTTACAACGTCATGGTCACTCCACAGGAACTTATAAGCAGGGGCAGTCAGTATTAGAGCACCGTCCTTTTTTAAGTATCTTACATATCTTTTCAGAAACCCAACATCATCCTCAATATGTTCTATCACATCCAAACATGTGATCAGGTCTACAAATTCTTCACGCATGTGGAATTGAGAATCCAGATAAACATTGGGTAAATTTTCCTTTCGGCAGGCTTCCACCGCTTCCTTTGAACTATCTACTCCCCAAATTTCTCCAAATTGACCAAAATATTTGACCATAACTCCCGTACCACACCCCACATCCAAAATCCGAATAGGCTTTGAATCGATTAAAGAATCAAGGATTGTTAGTAATATTTTTCTTCTTCCCACAAACCACCAGTGTCGCTCCTGAAGGTTCTTAAATAATTCATAGGTTCTTTTTTCCATTTATCTCAATTTCAATTTTCTGGTACTTTTCCAAATATTAAACATCCTTTTTAGAGTTCTTGGAATGTCGCTGGGGCGCACCGTGGTATGACCAGCCATTCGGGGATAGTGACGTACGCCAACTTGGTTGATAGTATAACCTAAACGCCTAGCTTTCACCAAGATTTCGGTATCGACAAAAAAATCATTGGACTCAATGGTAAAATGGTCAAATATTTCTCGCCGAAAAAGTTTAAAAGCGCAATCAATATCTCTGGTTTTTACGCGAAAAATCCACTTTACGAGTAAATTATACCCCCAAGATAGAAAAAGTCGCATAAGAGGATCGTAACGGTAGACTCTAAAACCAGTTACAACATCATAGGTGTCCATAAAGGGCAGTAAATAGCGCAATTCGGACACATCAAATTGGTTATCGGAATCCGTGAAAAAAACCAATTTGAATTGGGCACTGGTAAAGCCTGTACGCAAAGCAGCACCATATCCTTGATTAGAATCGTGATGAATGACTTTCAAATAGCCATTTTGACTGCTTAATTCATCACAAATTTTTCCTGTACTGTCCGTACTACCGTCATTGACCACGATGATTTCGTACATTTTGGCAACTTTTGTAGCGACATTCAAAGACGCTTCCACAGCCTTGCGGATATTTTCTTCTTCATTATAAGCCGGAAGCACAATAGAAATACCTTCTGGGTAGCTATTTTTTGAATTCATACTCATTGAAATTAAGTTTTTATAATTTCCTTAAATCCTTTCAGAAGAGAAGAGATTACTGCAAAATTACCATGTGTAAATTGCTTCATTGTAAACCATAGAGTCCCTCCAGAAATAAAAATCGGAATAGTAAGCCAGTGATACCACCGTGCATATTTTTTAAAAAAAAGAAAATTACTTTTGACTTTATGAAGGGCTTTGAATGGCGTTAGTCCTCCACCTGATGTTGATGAAATCTTGTGCCAAATTTTGGCCTTAGGCACAAAGACCAATTGAAATCCTGCTCGTCTTGTGCGCTCACACCAGTCGGCATCTTCTGCATATATAAAATAACTTGAATCCAAAAGACCAACTTTTTCAATGACTTCCTTTTTCACACAAAGGGCACAAGCAGTAAGATAATCAACTTCCACAATTTTATTAAATACTTCCGAATCTCTTTTTCTCAATCCTCGGTGAGATATTTTTCCAGTCCAAAATGAAATTTTCCCACCTGCGGACCAAATAACATCAGGTGGATCATAATAGTATATCTTTGGCCCCACCATTCCTATAATCGAATCAGATTCCGAAACTTTCATCATCTCCTTTAAAAACTCCGAATCTACTTTTGTATCATTATTAAGAAGGAGCAGATAATCCGCTCCCTGTTCCAAAGCGTACTGTATGCCAACATTATTTCCTCGAGCAAAACGTAAGTTTTCAGAATTTTCAATTACTTCTACCTGTGGAAATTTATTACGAACCGCCGCAACGGAATCATCGGTGGAAGCGTTGTCAACCAAACAAATTCGATAATTAGAATATTGAATTTTTTCTAAAGAACTGAGACATTCGAGTGTGTCTGCTTTTCCGTTCCAATTCAGAATGATTAGGTAAACTAAAGGTTCAGAAAATTTAGTTTTATGATTCTCAGACATTAAATATTAATTACCCAAAGTAAGAAGGTCAGCTTTTAGGTTAATTACCTTTTTGCAGGTTACTCAAACTTTATTTTCTCTAAAATTTAAGAAATTTCAGTTAACTATGCAACTAATTCTTTGTAACGAAAAATGACTTGATATATTGGCTAAAGTGTTTTATTTTAAGGCGCATTTTTTCTAAAGGCTGATTAGTTAGAATTACATGATAACAAAAACTGTCGCACGGGGCAAACCGGCGGATTATGAACAGGAGATTGTAAAACGCCGATATCGTCTTACCGCAGAGCTTTTATCATTAGAAAATAAAATTGTGCTCGATTTCGGTTGCGGCAATGGTGCACAAACAAGTGAATTTTTATATTCCGGTTGCAAAATTATTGCAATTGACCTTAGCCAAGTTAATCTACAAATTTTTGCAGATTATCTGATAAGTCACAAGATTGGCACCACCATACCAGTTCAGTTCGATGGGTCACATCTGCCACTTGCAAGCAACTCAATTGATATTGTTGTTAGTTATGAAGTCCTTGAACATGTACAGGATGAAACAGAGGCGTTAGGTGAAATTCATCGGGTGTTAAAGCCAGGGGGAGAAATACTATTTTCAGTACCTAATAAAGGTTGGGTATTTGAGACTCATGGTGCGTATTTACCGCTTTTGCCTTGGAACCGCGTACCTTTTTTCTCATGGTTGCCCAATGCAATTCATAGTAAGTTCGCCAAAGCGCGCATCTATCGAAAACGGGATATTGTTAAATTATTGCGTTCACATTCATTTGAAGTCCTGAGCACACAATATATTACTGCGCCCATGGACGTAGTTAAGAATCCATGGTTGAAGCAACTTTTACGTGCTGCATTATTTGGCAGTGATACAACGCGGTTTACATTCTTATCAACTGCGATTTTGATACACGGTCGTAAAATTTAAGTCTGCAAAGTCCTAACCTGCGATTTAGATATGGTAAGCACATGCTTACTAAAGTACCGACAACTTCGTTATTCATCACCATGGTGGGTTTAGAGATTGGGGGGCTAATAGGTGCTGTATTTCTTAATGTGTATTCCTCTCCGCTAACCATTAACAAACTCTTCGATAGCCTTTATCATTTTTTCCCACGAGTATTTTTTCTTTTGCTTTTTCACATTTTGAGTAAATTCTTTTTCTTTGTTTTCGAAGTAAAATTTTTTCACACCATTGGCTAATCCTTGTGGAGCCTCAGAATTTACTACAAATCCAGTTTTACCATGAATTACGTCTTCCGCTAAACCCCCTACATTGGTTACTATACAAGGTTTATTTAAATGATATGCCAGTTGAACGATGCCACTTTGCGTTGCGGATTTATAAGGTAAGACAACAACATCTGATGCAGAAAAGTATAAATTTACTACTTCATTTGGTACAAATTCTGAGTGGATAAAGACCTTGTTTTCAATTTGTAATTCTTTAATTAGCTTTCTATATTTATCTTCACTTTCATAAAATTCACCTACCACAGCAAGCTTAACATCTATACTTTTTAAAATTTCTGGCATGGCTCTTAAAATCAAGTCAAGGCCTTTATACGCTCTGACATATCCAAAAAATAGAATAATCCTTCGATCATGCAAGCCAATTTCTTTTTTAGCCTTATTTTTATCAATGACTTCTCCAAAGATATCATAAATAGGATGTTGAATTTTTTTATAGTTGGCCGCGGGAAAAAGTTTTAATAAGTCCTGCTTGACAATATCCGATTGAACGATAAAATAATCAACTTTTTTTAAAGCAAACTTTGTGAGTGTTATATCTCCTAATCGTTTTTCATGAGGAATAACGTTATCACATATAAAAAGTACTTTTGTCTTTGTAAATATATTTGTTAGCCAACAGATACTCCCAAAGCAGGGGGCAAAAAATGGCATCCAATACTTAAATATAATTAAATCAGGTTTATGCTTTTTTATTTTCTGATAGACTTTTAACCAACTTAATGGATTTATTGAGTCTATTATAGGCTCACTTTCTATTTTCACAGAATCATCATGGCTTGTTTCTTTCTGAGTTTTTCCTGGAAAAAGAAATTTTGGATATTGACGCTTAAATGTTATAACATTTACTTCATGTTTTTTTTGTTTTAGTTTGTTATATAAAATCCCAGTATATTGCGCAATTCCACCTCTTAAAGGGTAAGCCGTGGAAATGATGGTTATTTTCATGATAAACTTAAAATATTTATCCCAACACTCGTATTGATATTAGCTTCGATACTATTTTCTTAATAAATCCCTTTAATTATAGGATTTTCCATCCAACTGTTCCTTGGTTTGTAAAGTGGAAATTAACCGCTTTTCCATCAAATTTTTTAAGTGCTTTTAATACTTTCAACTTTTTGACAGGGTCAACCATTAACATCATAAAACCCCCACCACCAGCACCTGATATTTTTCCTGATAATGCGCCTTGATTCAGAGCCTCTTTATAAATTTCATCAATATTTTTATTCGTTATTGAGCTGGCCATATTTTTTTTAGCTATCCATGATTTACCAATATATTTAGCAAATGTTTTTATATCGCCTTTTAATAACATTTCTTTCATCACTAAAGCATCTGCTTTTAGCTTGTGCATGGCTTCAATTGAATTTAAATTATTATCCTTTACATTATTTGTTTGTTCAGCAATAATTTTAGCAGATTCTCTAGACATCCCAGTAAAATATAAGATCATAGAAGATTCTAATTCTTCTATGATCCAACTTTTTATTCTTAAAGGATTAACTATAACTCTATCTTCAGCATAAAATTCCATAAAATTAAATCCACCAAATGTAGCGGCATATTGGTCTTGTTTTCCCCCTGCTAAGCCGAGATCAATCCTTTCTATCTCATAAGCTAAATGAGCAATATCATATTCACCAAAAGGCAGATTTAACCATTCAACGAAAGATTTTAATATTGTCACCACAAGCGTAGAAGATGAACCAAGCCCAGAACCAGCTAAAGCATCAGAAAAAGTAGTCATTTGAAAAGATAGAGGTATTCCATTATTATAATCTTTAATTATTCGATTATATACACTTTTGTGAAGATCTAATCTACCATCAATTTCTAAATGGCTAATAGTAGGGGATTCAAAATATTCATCTTTATCAGCAGCGTAAATAACGATTTTATTATTATTGGTTACTTCGATGGTACAATAAGCATACATGTCTATGGTAGCATTCAAAATATATCCACCGTACTGATCACTGTAAGGTGAAACATCGGTGCCCCCTCCTGCCAACCCCAGTCTCAATGGTGATTTGCTTCGTATTATCATAAATTAATTTCTCAGAATTTCAAAAATGAATTTTAAAATTTGTTGGATATTTCTTCCAGGTAAATTGCTTATTATTTTAATGTCTTCTTGATTGAATATTCAATATGGTCTTTTCTGCCCTCGGTAATCATTTCTCCTAAAAGCCCAATGGAAACAAACTGCACACCAACAATAATAAGCAGAATTCCTAAAAAGAGAAGAGGACGATTCGTTAAATATTTTCCCAAAAACAAGCGTTCGACCGTAAGATAGGTGCTGATGATGAGTCCAGCAATAAAAGCTATAACACCTGCCAAACCAAACAAATGTAAAGGACGTTTTGTATATCTTGTCAAAAATAACACAGTAATTAAATCAAAAAAACCAGCGGTGAACCGGGAGAGACCAAATTTGGTCTTACCATATTTTCGGGGACGGTGTTGAACCACGACCTCACCTACTCTAAAGCGCTCCCAATGAGCCATAACAGGTAAAAATCGATGAAGCTGGCCATAGACTTTAATGGTGTCCGTTACTTCCCGACCATAGGCCTTTAGGCCACAATTAATATCGTGAATCTTCAATCCTGTTAGCAGGCAGGTAATTCGATTGAATAATTTAGAGCTCACCTTTTTTACAAAAGGATCTTTGCGGATTTTTTTCCACCCAGAAACTAAATCATAGCCCTCATCTAATTTTTTCAGCAAGTTAGGGATCTCTTTAGGGTCGTCTTGCAAATCAGCATCTAAAGTGACAATAACTTTCCCTCGGGCCTTGCTAAAACCCATAGCTAAAGCAGCCGATTTACCGTAATTTCTTCTGAATTGATAAACGCGGACTTGAGGATCATTTTTATGCAGCTCTGCTAAAACCTCGAAAGAACGGTCTGTCGAACCATCGTCAATGAACAAAATCTCCACAGGCTTTTCAAGTTGACAGAGTACCTCTGACAATTGGCCATATAGTTCAATCAAAGATGCTTCTTCATTGTACAAAGGTACCACTACCGATAGATTAATATCATGGTTTTTCATAGTTCTCTTGGGATTTTTTAGAATTTTTAAGAGGTTTGCGTTCGATTCTAGGATGATCTAAATCTCCCCAATAAATCTGCTTAGCATTTTTGGGGATTTTTAATTTAAACTTTTCAGGAGAGATCGCCTGATTGATTTTTTGTTTGGTATAATAAACTGTCACCCGTTCCCTGGCCTGCGGACGCATAAGCCGAATAGTTTGCGGGAGCACCAATCCTTTTCTTTTCCGTACTCGACTAAATTCTTTAATCAGAACAGTTTTACCATGGCTATTTAAAAGAATACACTTGGTTATAAGAAACTTTTTGGGGTCGATCCAGTATTGAACTACGCCCTTTTCCAATCGGGTGGTTATTAAAAATTTACCATCTGAAACACTAAGTTTTGAGGTGGGATTCACTTCAAAGTTCGTAAGACCTGTGAACGCTTCATATAGCTCTTCGGTCTCTAATTCTACTTGAAGGAAATCTCTAAGATCTAATTGTTCTATTTCACCATAATATAATGAGTTTTCTTTAGGTGCATACGCTCCAAAGATTTTATGATCCATAAATAAAACTCCAATATCAATTCCAAGTATCGCTTCTGTTTTTACCAAAACACTGTCAGGCATATTGAGGAAAATTTCAGAAAAACCATTGTATCCGGCCCCGGGCAATTCAATAATTACTCTAGCACGTCCTTCAAAGCTTTTTAATTTTTGTAAATTCTGTTTTACTTTTGCTTGTAAATATTCAGGAGTAACTTTGGAAATGTCTGGAGTTGTACTTTTAAAAATAGCTGCGCAGTGGGTGAATAAGCCGATGGCGGGAAAAATTATGAAAATTAGGTCAAAGGTTAATATCCACCGACTAAATTTTTTAATCACAAAATTATTATTATTTGATATTTGAAATTTCCAATTTTTTAATAATACTTTCTCTATCAGGTTCCAGTTCTTTTGCTTTTTCCCAATACTGGATGGCTAAATCCATCTGTCCCAATTTTTTGTAAACATCCCCCAGATGTTCTAATACTTCAGCAGAATCTTGGCGTATTTTTACAGATTTTGTTATATATACCAGGGCTTTCTCGTAATCACCTAATTGGTAATAAACCCATCCAATGGTATCCAAAAAAGCGCCATTTTCCGGTTCAGCTTCTAAAGCTTTCAGAACCATCTTCAGAGCTTCCTCCAAGCGTTGGCCTCGCTCAGAAAGACTATAACTGTAGTTATTCAAAATTACCGGATTATCTGGATCTTTATCTAATGCTTTTTGATAATATTCTTCACTTTTATCGTATTCACTAAGTTCATCATAGACCGCGGCTAACGTGCCTAAAGCCACTGAATTATCAGGAGAACTTTCGAGCGATTTATTTAAATATTTAACTGCTTCTTCTAATTTATGTCGCCGAAAAAGTACATTACCCAAATAAAAATTAGTACCTGGATGTTTTGGCGCTAAAGATTGAGCATTACGAAGTTTTTCTTCAGCCGTTGCGAGGTCACCTTTTTGTTGATAGGCCAAACCCAGGCGAAACCAAGCATCGGGTTGTTTTTTATTAAGTTCTATGGTTTTCTCAAAATAGGAGATGCTTTCCAGTAGCTTTCTACTGGTAAAATGAATCACTCCTAACTTGTAAAATCCACGCCAATCCTCAGGATGAGTTGCAGTCAGATGATTAAATATTGTAATGGCCTGGGCAGTGTCACCTTTTTCTAAATATAAATCGCCCACAATAATCTGACTTACAATATCTGTAGAATCATTCTTAACAGCATTTTCATATATTTTAATGGCTGAGTCCCAATCCTTAACGGCTACATAAGTTTTAGCTAATTCTTCTTGCACGTTGATAAAGTTTGAATTTTCTTGAAAGGATTTTTTGTACCAATCAATGGTCCCAGTCGTATCTTTCTTGGCCAACAACACTGTACCTAAGGCTAAGTATCCTCGCTCGTCTTCAGGAAATTCTCGAATATATTGTTGAAAAACTCTAAAAGCCTGATCGTATTTTTTTTCTTGAAAGTATAAATTCCCCAATTGGAATTGAATATCCCGGTTGGCTAATCCCATATCAATGAGATATTGATATTCAAAGGCCGCCTCATTTGTTTTATCTTTAGACAAATATATTGCTGCTAAATTAAGATGGGCATTAACATTGTTCGAATCTAATTTAATGATGTTAAGATATTCCTTTTCAGCAAGCTCGACTTTACCTTGGCGCTGATAAATCCTGGCCAGAAACTCTCGGCTCTCTAAAAAATCAGGGTCAATTTTTAGAGCCTTTTTTAATATATGGAGGGCACTTTCTGTCTTACCAAGATATATATAATCTTTTGCAATAGCATTGTAAATTGCCGCAGAAGTCGAGTCATAAAGGGTTGCTTCTTGATAGGCTAAAAGAGCTTGCTGGTATTCTCCTTGCAAATCAAAAATGGCACCCTGAATTACAAGATCAACTGCCTTTGGGTGATAGGATTTTTGGGGGTCTGATTGTTTCTTTTTGTTCTTTTTACGTTCTACAAAAGATGCTTCATGGGCTAAACAACCCGATCCATAAAATAAGAATAATAACAAACTAACAACTATAAATTTGTGTTTTTTAAAATCTATCAATTTGTAATCTCCATGATTTATTTAAAAATATATCATAAATTTCCAACAAATTCAACAAAAAATTGTTCCAAATCTTGACACAAATGGATAATATTATTATTTTGTTTAAAAATAAATTTTAAAGATGCAAGTATTCTATATAAAAAACAATCGTAAGTTCTCAATAATTTCTTTATTTACTTCACTCTAACGTCAATTATACTCATTTGAGACGTTTAATGCAGAAAAGGTAAAGCCTATTGTCAATCGAGATGGTTAACTTACAAATAATGCAAACGTTTTGTTTGCGATCTTTTCTAAAATCTAGAAGCTTCTCGGCTAAATGGAGCTCAAAAATCACTAAGAAACGTTTAATAAATGAATGACCTTTACTAAACTTCCAAAGTTTAGTAAAGGTGTAGCTCCGATTGACTTGATTTCTTACATTAAAATTGAAGGAATTGAATATAAGAAAAATTACAAAACTTAATATAAACCTTTAATAATCAAAACTAATTTTTAGCCATTAGGCTTCATCTAAATTAAGGAGGTTGAAAATGCCTAAACATTTAAGCCGTAGAAAATTCTTAAAAAGCGCAGCAGGAGTAGGATTAATTTTTCCTTTTATTCCTAAATTTCCAGAAGTCATAATTGTTCGAAAAAGTTCAGCCGCGAGATTACCAGTAGTACTATGTAGCCGGGATGAAAAATGGGGGGAAAAAGTTTTAACCCCGGCCTGGGAAATTTTGAGTCAAAAAGGTAACGTGCTTGACGCCGTAGAAAAAGGGGCTAACGTAGTTGAACTGGACCCAGAAGATATGAGTGTCGGATATGGTGGGTTACCCAATGAAGAAGGCGTCGTGCAATTGGATTCTTCGGTTATGTACGGTCCCACTCACAACTGCGGCTCTGTAGCCTGTTTAGAGCGAATTAAGACCCCCTGCTCTGTAGCGCGTCTTGTGATGGAGCGCACTGACCATATGTTATTAGTGGGAGAAGGCGCCTTGAGATTTGCAAAAGCACACGGATTCACAGAAGAGAACCTGTTAACCGAGAAATCTCGAATTCGGTGGCTTAAATGGAAAGAAAATCTTAGTAACCAAGACGATTGGTTTCCGCCAGCCGACGGAAAATATGAAACAGAAAAAAAAAGAATTTCTGGTACTATCAATGTCCTGGGAATTGACCGTGATGGTAATGTGGCTGGCATCACCACCACCAGCGGCCTAGCCTGGAAAATTCCTGGGCGCGTTGGGGACTCCCCTATTATTGGCGCAGGATTATATGTAGACAACGATGTTGGCGCTGCCGGAGCGACAGGACGCGGCGAAGAAGTTATCCGCACCTGTGGAAGCTTTCTTGTAGTGGAAAAAATGCGCAGCGGCATGTCGCCTCAGAAAGCCTGTGAGGTTGTCTGCCAAAGAATCATCGATATCAATGGAGGGGCAGAAAAGGTAAATTTCAACGATAAGTTTGTTGCAGTCAATAAAGATGGTGAAGTGGGGTGCGCAGCTATTCGAGGGAAAAAGGGAAAGGAACCAGCGGCTTCCTGCTACACCGAAGATGGGTTCAAGCCCATTAAGGGAACTTATTTAATTGAATTGCCAGAAAAGAAAAAATAGCAGCAACCTATTTGGTAAGGTTCCTGCTTGTAGAACTAATAACCTACTTGATTTTTTAGGGCAAATAAATTATATTCAAAACTGTATAAAAATTTTTAATCCGTATTTATGTATCAATTAATTATGAATTCTAATTCCGGAGTTTAAAATATGCCTACACTTTCCAAATTTCTTTGGTCTTCAATCGGCAAAAAACTCGTAATGTCTCTGACAGGACTTGCGATGATTATTTTTTTGATTGAACACTTGTCAGGCAATCTATTATTATTTAGTAAAAATCCCGAGCCTTTTAATAAATATTCTTATTTTTTAATTAGTTTTAGTTGGCTTCTGATTATTGTAGAATTCATAATGCTGGCATTTTTCATTTTTCACATCATCTCTGGTGTTTCTGTTTTTTTAGGAAAGAATAAGGCGCGTCCGATAGGTTATCATAAGACGGCTAAAGCAGGTAACCCCAGTAGAAAAACGATTGCTTCGACGACGATGATTTACACTGGTCTCGTTCTTCTTTTCTTTGTAGCTATACATCTTAAGACCTTTAAATATGGCACCTATTACAACACGACCGTTGACGGTGTAGAAATGAGAGATTTGTATCGTTTGGTCATGGAAGTGTTCAGTAAACCAGGATATGTCATTTGGTACGTATTGGCAATGGGGTTCCTTGGTTTTCATCTCAGCCATGGATTTTGGAGTGCGTTTCAATCTCTCGGTGTGTATCATCCACGTTTTACCCCATTCATTTATACCATAGGAATTATTATTGCAATTTTACTGGCCGTTGGATTTTTGGGAATACCAATTTGGATTTATTTCACAGGAGCTTCATAATGAAACTCGAATCAAAGGTTCCAAGTGGTCCTTTACATGAAAAATGGGACCAACACCAATCAGAGATTAAACTCGTAAACCCAGCAAACAAACGGAAATTTAACATTTTGGTTGTGGGGACCGGTCTGGCCGGGGCTTCGGCTGCCGCCAGCTTAGCTGAATTAGGCTACCATGTTAAAAATTTCTGTATTCAGGATTCTCCAAGAAGGGCCCATAGCATCGCAGCCCAAGGCGGCATTAATGCAGCCAAAAATTATCCTAACGATGGCGACAGTATTTGGCGACTATTCTACGACACCATCAAAGGTGGTGATTACCGATCGCGCGAGGCCAATGTCTATCGTCTGGCTCAAATCAGCAACAATATCATTGACCAGTGTGTGTCTCAAGGAGTACCTTTCAATCGGGAATACGGAGGTCTACTCTCCAATCGTTCATTTGGAGGAGCCCAAGTCTCACGAACTTTTTACTGCCGAGGGCAAACGGGGCAGCAGCTTCTTTTGGGTGCCTATAGCGCTCTCATGCGCCAGGTTGATAGTGGACGCGTAGAAATATTTCCACGTCGTGAAATGCTGGACCTGGTCGTCATCGATGGAAAAGCTCGAGGAATTCTGACTCGCAATTTAGTCACTGGCGAAATTGAGTCCTTTGCAGGGGATGCGGTCGTTCTGGCGACCGGTGGCTATGGCAATGTCTATTACCTCTCAACTAATGCCAAAAACTCTAATGCAACCGCTATCTGGCGATGCTACAAGCGAGGTGCTTTATTTGGCAATCCATGTTATACCCAAATCCATCCCACCTGTATTCCCGTTTCTGGAGACTATCAATCTAAGCTCACTTTAATGAGCGAAAGCTTGCGGAATGATGGCCGTGTTTGGGTTCCGAAAAATAAAGGCGATACCCGGTCTCCAAATGAAATCCCAGAGGCAGAAAGGGATTATTATTTAGAAAGAAAATATCCTAGTTTCGGCAACCTGGTGCCAAGGGACGTTGCTTCGCGAAATGCCAAGGCCGTATGTGATGAAGGACGTGGGATCGGGGAAACCGGCTTCGCAGTTTATTTGGATTTTGCCGACGCCATCAAACAAATGGGTGTGGAAGCCATTGAAGAAAAATATGGTAATCTTTTCGATATGTATGAGCGCATCACGGGTGAGAATCCCTATGCGGTCCCCATGCGGATTTATCCGGCTTCGCATTACGTTATGGGCGGCCTGTGGGTTGACTACAACTTGATGAGTACCATCCCCGGGCTCTTCGTTTTAGGGGAAGCCAATTTCTCTGACCATGGAGCCAATCGCCTTGGAGCTAGCGCCTTAATGCAGGGTCTGGCTGATGGATACTTTATAATTCCATATACTATTGGAGATTATATCGCTGGGAATAATTTACAAAAAATCTCCACCGACCATGATGCTTTTAAAGAATCGCAAGAATACCTAGAGAGCCAAGTAAACAAGCTCTTATCAATAAAAGGCAACAAAACAGTCACTGAATTTCATCAAGAGCTTGGCCAGATGGTCTGGGAGTACATTGGCATGTCTCGAAATGCTGATGGCCTCAAACATGCTTTAAAAGAAATTCCAAAACTCCGAGAAGAATTTTGGCAAAATGTTCAAATCCCAGGTGATGCAGAAAACTTGAATAAGAATTTAGAATTTGCTGGACGAGTTGCCGATTACTTTGAACTTGCAGAGCTTATGGCCATGGATGCGCTTCATCGTGAAGAATCATGTGGTGGCCATTTCCGTGAAGAATTTCAGACCCCCGAGGGAGAAGCCAAGCGTGATGATAAAAAATTCTGTTATGTTGCCAACTGGGAATATAAAAACGGTAAGGCTCCAGAGCTTCACAAAGAGCCGCTAAAATTCGAATATGTTAAACCAACCCAACGCAGTTATAAGTAAGGAGTCAATGTAGATGAAAAAGATGACACTGAATTTATTGATATGGCGACAGAAAAATACAAACAGCCATGGGAAAATGGTTCCTTACACACTGAAAGATGTTTCCCCGGATATGTCAATTCTTGAAATGCTCGATGTGCTTAATGAGGGCCTTATTAAAAAGGGCGATGATCCCATTGAATTTGATAACGATTGTCGGGAAGGCATCTGTGGGATGTGCAGTCTGGTAATCAATGGATTAGCGCATGGTCCTCAGCAGGCCACAGCAGCCTGCCAACTCCATATGCGTCATTTTAAGGATGGCGATACTATCACCATCGAGCCCTTTCGAGCTAAAGCCTTCCCTGTGATTAAAGATTTGGTTGTAGACCGCAGTGCTTTCGACCGCGTTATGGCTGCCGGTGGATATATTTCGGTAAACACAGGAAGTGCCCCCGATGCTAATGCGATACCCATCCAAAAAGAAAAGGCTGACGAAGCCATGGATGCTGCTGCGTGTATCGGGTGTGGGGCCTGTGTGGCCGCTTGTCCTAATGCATCTGCTTCGCTTTTTGTCGCAGCTAAGATCGCACACTTCGCTTTATTACCCCAAGGACTCCCCGAAAGGAAACGGCGTGTGCTGCGCGTTGTGGAGCAAATGGATAAAGAGGGCTTTGGCGATTGTTCAAATCATGCGGAGTGTGAGGCCGTCTGTCCCAAGGAAATTTCTATTGCTCACATCGCCCGGATGAAGAGAGAATATTTTAGGGCCATTTTGAGCTGATCAACCTTTTGGCACACGGATTTGCGCAAGTGTCCCAACTCGTCTATATAGTCTTACCAATCAACTCTTTGTTTTTAGGCAAGAATATTGAATGCCTTGGAAATTCTAATAGTGACATAGGTGGAATATTGGAATGATGGAAAATTGGAATTTTGCGGTATTGAACTTTTGTTACGAGCCATAAACACATTACTCCATCGCTCCATTATTCCACCATGCCATTATTCCAGCCCCCCTTTTTTGAATTATTACGATTTTCGCTGTCGGGTGAATGCTGAATTCGCTGTGTTTAGAAGTCGAAACCGCGGAGAGAAATGGGAGAGATCGGATCTTGGCCTGCCAAACAAGAATGTCTATTTAAATGTTTATTGTCGCGCCATGAGTGCCGATACCTGTGATCCATGTGGTGTTTACCTGGGTACTAGTACAAGCCAAATTTTTTACAGCCGCGATGACGGGGACTCCTGGGAACTGCTGGCCAATTGACTGGCGCCGATTTTTTCGATGAGTTGCGTGGTGATTTAAGATTGGTCCTATCGGCTGTTTTGTTTTTTGGCTATCGTACGAATCCCGATTTCTCGCAACTGTACACTTTTCTGTTGACATCAGACAGAAATTGTGATAAATTGTTGATAATCCGTAAAGCGTCTCTGCAGTCTATCATATCAAGCTGCGACGTGCCGTTTAAGTACTTAACCGGCGACCTGCCAGTTAAGCAGATAAAAGGTGGGTTACAGGTTTATAACTGGTTAGAATGATAACTGAATTGAGATAATCGTATGGAATGTTCATGAAGAAGTTTATTAAATTTTTTATGCCCGTTGTCGATCTTGTTTTATCTCCATTTGTCTATCCAGCTGCATTTTTGCTCAAAATTATTAGGCGGGCGGGTGTTCACAGGCTTCCATTTTGCAAAAAAGTTCTTTTGAATGTTGGAGTATTTCCAATCAGGAATCATTACAATGAGCCATTCTTTGATGAACGGGAAATCAAATATCCATTATCTGAAAAGCGAAGGCTTCCGGGTATAAATTGGAATGTGACTGAACAGTTAAAAATACTGGCGAGTTTTAATTTCAGGGAAGAACTAAATAACATTCCGACTTCGAAAGTGGATGATTTAACTTTTTATATGAGTAACCGGGCTTTTTCATCAGGTGATGCTGAATATTGGTATAGCCTTATTAGATTAAAGAAGCCAAAGAGAATCATCGAGATTGGAAGTGGCAATTCCACATTAATGGCAATGAAGGCCATTGCAAGAAATAAGAAAGAGACAACAAGTTACAAATGCAAACATATTTGTATTGAGCCATATCGAAGGCCGTGGCTCGAAAAATCTGGTGTTTCAGTTATACGGCAAAAGGTTGAGGATGTTAATAGCAATTTATTCTCAGAGCTAGGTGAGAACGATATCCTTTTTATTGATTCATCTCATATCATAAGGCCTCATGGTGATGTTCTTTTCGAATATCTTCAATTGCTTCCTACTTTACAAAAAGGAGTCATTGTACACATTCATGATATTTTTTCTCCAAAAGATTATCCAGATGAATGGGTCAAAGAACAGGTCAGACTCTGGAATGAGCAGTATTTGCTAGAAGCTTTTTTAACATCCAATAGAGATTGGAAAATTATCGGTGCGCTGAATTACTTACACCACAATCATTACGAAAAACTCAAGGATATCTGTCCATTCCTGACCAAGGATAGAGAACCAGGATCTTTTTATATCCAAAAAAATTGCATGATTTAGCTCTCAACTAACTTAACAGAATGGATCGTGTACTTTTTCTAAGACTATTTATCACTACTGCTAATATTCTGAATTAGTAGTAAGTTATTAATATTAAATAAAATATGGAGGTTTTAAGATGAGTGTCGAAAATGTTAAAGTGGACCATGGTGCAAAAGGGATGGTATAACAGATGCTGCTGCTGCAATTGATTCGGCTATAAATGTTGCAAGCACAAGCGACGCAAGGTTAATACTTTTCCCAGCAGGGACTTACTTAATAAAGTCGTCTATTGATGTTGACGTGTTTGGCCTGAAACTAATAGGTGCTGGTCACTCGTCCAATTACAGTGGATCGCTTGGCAGAACTAGAATTTTAAAGGACAACACTCTTAATGGTACCGACATAAGCATTACTGCTGATTCTGTAGAAATAGCAGGGATTCATGTTGATGGAGAATCGGGCAACGACGAAGATGGCATTTCGATAGAAGAGTCAAGATGCGTTCTAAGAGATGTCACCCTAAGTAACCAAGGAAATGACGGTTTACGAATAGGTAAGAATTCAAACAATAATAATCTTTGGAGACTATATAATGTCCTCTGCCTGAATAATGGCCGCCATGGGCTTTATATCCATGATGATGGCGGTCTGAGAATTGGCGATGGAAGTTTGATTAGTAAATTCTTGACCGCAATAAAAACCTATGATATACCTAGTCTTGCTAATGGAGCAGTTAATGAATTGTTGCACTCCTGAAACGTAATCTTCTGTTTTTATTAAATCAAAATTAATTGCCGGAGCGAAATGAATCATCATTTCAAGGTTTTTCGACAGGCTCGTTAACCGGCCGGACAGACGACAAAAAGCAAAAGTACCGTGGACATGTTCGGAGACTGCAGGAGCACTCAGAACTAAGAGAGCCAAAACGATCAAATCGTTATGCCAACAAATCTCCCACCAGAGTATTTTGAGGTAGAAAGGCGATATCGCACAACCAAGTCGACGGAGGAGAAAATCGCCTGTCTTGAGGAATTGCTTGGCACCGTTCCCAAGCACAAGGGCACAGACAAGCTCAGGGCTGATTTGCGCAGACGACTCTCCAAGCTGAAAGCTGCGTCCCAGACTCGAAAAAGCATCAGCAGGCAAGAGTCTGTCTTCCATATCGACAAAGAAGGCGCGGGGCGAGTGGTGGTCGTTGGTGCGGCCAATGTGGGTAAATCCGCTCTGGTAGCGACTCTGACGCACGCTAACCCCGAAGTGTCGGAGTCTCCATACACCACCTGGACACCCACTCCCGGAATGATGCCGGTGGAAAACATCCAGATCCAGTTGATAGATACCCCACCCCTGAACCGGGACTACGTAGAGCCGGAATTGCTGGATCTGATTCGAAGCTCAGACCTTATCTTGTTAGTGGTGGATTTGCAGACCTATCCTATTCAGCAGCTTGAGGATACGATTGCCATACTGCAAGAACAACAGATTGCGCCCCGTCGTCTGAAGAATCGTTACACCGAACAACAACGTATGACCTTCATCCCGTTAATTGTGCTGGTTAATAAAAACGATGACGAGAGTTTAGATGAGGACTTTGAGGTCTTTGGCGAACTACTTGAGGATGAGTGGCCTTTGCTCCCGGTTTCCGCGACGACCGGCCGCAACCTGGAAAGGCTGAAACAGACGGTGTACGACAAACTGGAAATCATTCGGATCTACTCCAAACGACCCGGAAGAGAGCCTGATCTAAGCGCGCCGTTTGTGTTGAAAAAGGGGAGTACCGTAGCGGAGTTTGCAGGCAAGGTTCACAAAGATTTTCTCGAAAACCTAAAAATGGCCCGAATCTGGGGAAGTGGCATGTATGACGGGCAGATGGTAGGACGAGACCATGTGCTTCAAGATGGCGATGTAGTGGAATTGCACCTTTAGAGCACGCGCCAACGGGATTGGGAAGTGGAAATGTTGGTGAGGCAGGTTGGCGGTGGGCAGTAGACTGTTGGCAATATACACTGGCGGTTAGAGAGTACAAAAAGTGTTTAACGTTAAAAGTTAGGAGTATTGAGAAATGGCTTACACATTCAAAGAACTCAAGGAAAAGACGGCCGTGCAACTTAAAGAGATTGCTAAAGGCATTGATCACGAGGCGGTAAAGGGATACTCCCAGATGCACAAAGATCGTCTGTTGAAAGCGATATGACCGCTTTAAAATGATACCTCGCCTCCGAAAAATCATAAGCGACAAGCAGCTTTTCGGCTGTTTTGTTTTTTGGCTATCGTACGAATCCCGATTTCTCGCAATTGTACACTTTTTTGTTGACATCAGATAGAAATTGTGATAAATTGTTCATAATCAGTACAGCGTCTCTGCAGTCTATCATATTAAGCTGCGAACTGCCGTTTAGGTACCTAAACGACAACCTGCCAGTTAAGCAGATAAAAGTCGGGTTGCAGTTTAATATGATATGTTAGCTGTGTAAAGGATTTGCTTCTATGAAAATTGAATACATGATCCACACTGATTTAACTTTTATCACAAACGAAGACCAGAAGAATCTTAAATCAAGGTTTCAAGCGCTAATAAAAGACACCAGACTATTTGACTGCCTTGTTGGCTATTTCTACACAAGCGGTTTTCATGCCATTTATAAGTCGCTGGAAAATACCGATAAAATCAGAATTCTGATTGGTATAAGCACAAGCAAGCAGACATCTGAACTACTCACAGAAGCCAGAAATGATCACCAACAGGAACTGCAATTTTCCCATGCGGAAACCAAACAGGCATACGAAGGACTTGTTGAACAGGAGATGGAGAATTCAGAGGATAGACGCGAAGTCGAAGAAGGCGTTGTTAAGTTTATCGAATGGATCAAGAACAATAAGCTGGAAATAAAAGCCTACCCCTCCCAAAATATTCACGCCAAACTTTACATTATGACTTTTGCTGAAG
>JBHIAC010000006.1:0-57376 GCA_046758365.1 bacterium | reverse complement strand
CAGGCTAAAGCCTGTACACCCATTTTAAGCATGCTTTAAATTAATTTTGCAGAAGTCTGATACCCGTCATGAAAGGAGTCGAAAGGATGAAAGAAGCGACTTCGCCATTGGTACCGAGTTGCTCGTTCTTATATAACGACTTTGTAGGTTTTTCCATTTGACAAGAAAGCAACTCTAGTGGATCTTTTGCAGGTGTTCTGCTCTCTATCTCACTAACTCAAGATGCCTGAAAAAAGCATCGCTAAGCCACTGGCTAAGAGCCCTGCGATAAACGAAATATAAGCCAACCGCACAAAGCGGTATTTCTTAGTGACTAGAAACATGCCCAGACTGTACACTTCCCGCACCTGTGCCTGATACGTGCGGCTAGGATCGTTCATAATCTCTTCCATAGCCGCTTCGAACTCTTCATATTGCAGACGTACAAAATCGCCGAAAAACAGCAAGTTAAAGCCAGGGCTGTTTACATCTGGGTGCGACCCATGTTTGAGTGAAAGCGGTAGTTTGGGCATCGCAGCATAGGTAGCCAGCACGATCGTCAGTAGGCAGAAGGCAATCAAGACCAGTACAGCCCACTTGAGATGTGGTTTCATGATGTGAGGCGCCGAAAGCGTAATCACTACCGTTGCCATGGTTAGCAGCATGTTGGCCTTCACATCGGCCATGGAACTGAGTTGCACGTGGTGCATTCGTGTTTGCCGCAGCATGTGGTCCAGATGCAAACCCGGTTGTGCAATTTCCATGAGGCTTCCTCCATATTGCTAAGGGTCAGTAGCTCCTAAGAAACGCTGACCCCAAAAACATTCGGGGTTAGCGTATATTAACGCTCCTTGGGCAGCTTAGAGGCTATGAAAGCCCCCAGGCCTAGTACGAATTTGTAACTTTTTGGGCGGTTTCAGTGAGTAGTAGCCAGCGACCAGCCTCCTTAGTCGAGCGGTTTTCAACTCCAGTCATAACTACCGCTTCTGGCCACTTTGCAGTTCAGTTGCCACACGTTTTATTGTAATTGATAAATGCTATTTGGTCGTTCTCTTCTGATACGCTACATCTTTGGTAAATTTCATTTCTTTCGCGCTCTGATAACTCACGTTCGATATTAAATTCATACCGTGCAATTCCACCTGTAACACATTCACGATATTGTCTGACTATTGCATCAACAAGACTCGAATCCTCGCTATGGCATAACAAACTTGCAACCAACTTTCCACTGCGAACAAATATGAACGGATTCGCGCTCAGAAAATCCACGACCCCTGAACTATAGTTTATAACTCGCAAATATAAGTCTGTGTCAAAGTAGTAAATTCGACGATCTATTTGGACACTCAAACCGCAATCTCGTTTATAACGAAAAACGCCGTCATTGAAGAATGGCTTCACATGGAAGGCATCATAGTGTGTAAACTTGTTATCCTCTGCGTATTTCATGTGACTATAGCAAGACCCGGCAGCCCGATGCAAGTTGTCATTTGCATCACGTACTCCATATTTACAATAGATCAGAGTATCCCCTTGGCACAGGAATATGGCGCCCGCTATGGCTTCCCCCTTAAGATATGCTAATAACAATACCCCTTTTGCGTAAAACGTCTTTAGGGAATCGAATGATTCAACGCTGGTTTCACCATATCTGGATGAGATATGCGGCGCGTACAATTGGTCATAAAACAATCGAAGCTGGTCAATATTTTTGCTTATCTTAAAATCCTTAAACTCAATATCGTTTTTTGCAATGAGTCTCATTGTTCTTCTATATTTAATATTATTTCGTTCTTCTAATCTCGCCTTGGTGTTTAATGCTTGTTTTATTCTTCTGAAACCTTTAAGAGAGGGAAGCAAACTGTTCCTCTCGACATAGATTAGATCACATTGTACTGATAAACGATCAATCGTTTTCTGAAGACTTATTAAATTCGTCCCTTTCAATTTAGTGACTTGATGCCCTGATTCATATAACATCTTTACAATATAATCTTTCATTTCCTCTGTCCCAATCCATAGCATTTTCACAGGATAACCATTACGGTATCCCTCGTAAAGCTCTATAGCCTTTTTAAAGTGAATGACGATTCGATATATCGATTTCAAATGGGCGACTATCGATATTAAAAAATATAACAGCCAATCCGGTACATAGAGAAATGTAAAATACAGTAATGTCTTCATTTTTGATACTCCTTGACGTCGGTTTCAGACATACCTGCCAAAATAACATTAGAAAATCATCTCGCCACATACTTCAACCCCTTGGTACAAGTTTGGTAAAGCCGCTCTTAGTGTGCAGTCATTTGGTTTCATTCTCCGTGCCGTTGCCATGAGCAGATTTCGCGCCAGCCCCAAGTCTAGTAGAAAGCTTGAGATCCCCGGTTGACCAGTAGATGCAGGACGGTCGCATAATGGTCAAATGGCGGAAACTTTTACAGATATTTTAGAAAAGTAATCTTTTTTATAATTTATAATAATTATTAGTAGTTGTCAATAAAAAATTAAGAGAATCATGTCAAACCAAAATTATTCGATTTAAATTGAGCGATTTTACCTTGCATTGTTTCCTAAACGAGTTTCGGCAAGATCAGTGTTGGGTGTTCACGCTTTAGCGTGATGTCCCCCCCAATTACAAGCTGAAGCTTGAACACCGTTTGCTCCCCCGATATAAAATCGCTCAATTCAGGTAGAAGAAGTTTGTCCACTTGATTTATGATTACAAAATCTGAGTTAAAAATTAATTATTTTTCGATAAAAAGCCTTGACTTTTTCTAATTATACAAGTATATTTGGATTAACTTTATATCGTGGTTTAATACTGTTTAATATACTGTATATAGTATATTTTTCTTAATTTTATTAATGACGTAGGTGCAAAAAGGTAGGAATCTAAAAAGCATAAATGGTAAAGGACTTTGGATAGTTCCCGTAGGATATTTATCGAACGGGATAGAAATCCCACATGCTAAAAGTTGAACATAACTTGTTTTTGCACCAACGTTATTAATTGATTCCTCTAAGCTAATAAACAGCGAGGCATCTAGTGTATTTAGAGAGTTTAGATATTCATGGTTTTAAATCCTTTGGGAAGAAAACGCAATTTATTTTCACCGATGGAATTTCAGCCATTGTTGGGCCCAATGGATGCGGTAAAAGCAACATCGTGGATGCAATTCGCTGGGTCTTAGGCGAACAGAAGTCGGGATTGTTACGCAGCGAACGCATGGAAAATGTTATATTTAATGGTTCGAAATCCATGAAGCCTTTAGGGATGGCCGAAGTTTCTTTGACCATACAAAATACTAAAAATGTTCTTCCCATTGAATATTCTGAAGTGGTAATCACCCGCCGACTTTTCCGTTCTTCAGAGAGTCAATATTTAATAAATCACTCCCCATGTCGTTTGAAAGACATCCTAAATCTCTTTATGGATACGGGCATAGGGCCAGATGCCTACTCCATTATCGAGTTGAGCATGGTGGAGTCCATTCTAAATGGCAGGGCAGAAGACCGTCGCCGTATTTTTGAAGAAGCGGCTGGGGTGACTAAATATAAGATGCGCCGAAAGGCGGCTTTTCGAAAATTGGAGGCCACCGAAGCCGACCTTGTTCGACTTAATGATATCATTAGTGAAGTTGAGAAAAATGTTGCCTCCTTAGGAAGGCAAGTGAGAAAGGCCCAGCGTTATCAAAAATTAAAGGAATTAGTTAAAGAAAAGGAAATTCAATTAGCTACCCATCAATTTTCGAAAATTCGGTTTGAATTAGAACCGCTTTTTGAAAAGTTTAAGGAGTCACAAGACAAGCGGGCAGTCCTCACGACTCAATTTGATGAGAAAGAAGCAGAAATTGAGGCTTCAAGATTAAAGTTGTTGGAAATAGAGAGAAATCTCAGCGCACAGCAGAAAAAATTGAATGAGCTGTCTTTAAAGATTCAGAAAAAAGAAGAACAAATTCTTGTAGGACGGGAACGTCGAAAAGCGCTCGACGATGCTAAGGAAAGGTTTTTTCGAGATAAGGAAGAATTGAAAAGCCGCATTGAAAAGACTCAGGTCCAAGAGATTCAATCAAAAGAAAAATTACAACTGCTATTTCAGAAAATTCAGGAATCAGAAAATGATTTTCAAGAAAAAAATGTAGCCTTGAAAGCGACTGAAAAACGAGTTCAGGAGAAAAAGGAAAAGCTGAAAGTCCTTGAAGATAATCGTCTGAAAGTATTTGATGGATTAACAGAAAGCAAAAAAGAAGAAGAGAGGCTAAAAACCCACCTTGAACATATAGAAGAGAGAATAGGAACATTGAATCGAGAGCTTGAAGAAAATGAATTGCTGGAAAAAATTCGGGCGGATAAAGCGTCTAAAATCTTGGAAAGAAAAACCGACTATAAAGAGCAATTGAATCACATAAAGGATGAGCAAAAGGCAGTTCAAAAGAAGATTAATTCTTTAGAAAAAGAAAAGGAGGCGATAAAGGAAAAGATTTTGGAAAGACGTGGGGAACTGCAAACGCTCAAAGAACGAATTGAGCTGTTAAAAAAGTATATCGATACCTACGAAGATCACCCAGAAGGAGTACAGCACCTTCTTCTCCACGGTTACCTTAACGGTGGTTGTAAAGGTACTTTGGCTGAAATTCTTACTGTAGAGTCCGAGTATCGTCGAGCTATCGAAACAGCTCTAGGAGAAGCAGCGGTGTCACTCATAGTTGAAGGTACGGATCAAGCCTTGCAATGTATTGAGGAATTACAAACGAAAGGGAAGGGAGCGGTCACATTTTTCCCTCTTGAAAAATTTACTAACGGGAGTAAAATTAAAGAACCTGTAAAACAAAATATTACTGCAAGAACCTCGGAAGGTGTCATTGATTGGGCATGTAATTTAGTTCAATGCAACAGCGATTATCGGCCTTTGGTGGAAACTTTATTGAATGAATATTTGGTTGTTTCGGATCTAGAAACAGCCAAACAACAGGCAGAGCGCCTCCATGACCATCGAATAAATTTGATCACTCTAAATGGTGAAATCATTTCAACCTGGGGTCCAATTAAAGGAGGTGCCAATGGTTCTTACCAGTCTGGGGTCATTGGACGCAAGGCCCTAGTTGAAGAGCTTCAAGAAAAATCCAAATCTCTTTATGAACAACTAGAAAAAGATGAGCAGCAACTGAGAGAAAAAGAGCATAAATATCAAATCGCTTTCAACCAAGAACAAGATTTGGCTAAACGATTAAAAGATACAGAAGTTCAGATTATCGAAACCGAAGTACAATTAGCCCAGTTAAATTATGAATCCCAAAAAGAGAAGGAAGCACGTGAAAGAACCAAAAAGGAGCGGAATACGCTATTAAATAGTCAAAATGAGTTAAGAGATAAAATAAAGAAGGTTTCACCATCCCTCAATGATTTAATCGAAAGCAAAGTTAAATTTGATGCTGAATTGCATGAGATATCTAACGATTTGGTAATGTTAGATGAACAACTTAAGGAGCAAAGAGCGGTAACTCAAGACAGTAAAGTCAAATTGGCGGGATTAAAGGGAGATGAAAAACATCTTCAGGAAGAAATTTCTAGGCTTCAAGAGTTTAAAAAGGAATTGGATGAATCTTTAGCTCGAATGGATGAAGAAATTCGATCGGCCTCGACTGAATATGAAGAATTAGCAAAAAGAATTGAGGAAAATAAGTCGGCTATCCAAGAAGACTTTGAAAAGCATCAAGAATTGGAATCCACAGTCCACAAAATCGAACAAGAGCTTTCAGAAGGGAAGGAAAAATTAGAGGGAAAAGAAAAATTCATTAAGGAAATTCGAAATGAAAAAGAAGAAGTTTCCGAGGCGGTGCATAGCCTGGAACTTCGTGTATCTGAATTGAAAATGGAGGGGGATAAAATTAAAGATAGAATTAAAGAAGACTATAATTTTGAAATTAGAAAAAAACCGTTGGACGAAACCCTTGAACCGGAAATGCTTTCCGAAGAAATTAGCACTCGAAAAAAAAGGTTGAAAGCTATGGAGCCAGTGAATCTACTGGCTTTAAAAGAGTATGAAAAAGAGAAATCTCGACTTGATTTTTTAACGACTCAGAAGGCCGATTTGATTGAAGCAGAATCAAACATTAATGAAACCATCAAAGTCATCAATAAAACAGCCCGTGAGCGTTTTTCTGAGGTTTTTGAGAAGGTTAGGGTTAATTTTATTGAAGTTTTCAAAGGTTTTTTTGAGACTGGGCAGTCAAATCTGAGATTGGATGCCAACGAGGATCCTTTAGAAGCAGAGATCATCATCGAAGCAGACCCCAAAGGCCGAAGAATCGGTTCTCTCTCCCTTCTTTCCGGTGGGGAAAAAGCCTTGACCGCCATCTCCCTTCTCTTTGCCATCTATTTAGTTAAGCCGAGTCCATTTTGTATATTAGATGAAGTAGACGCTCCTTTGGACGATGCAAATATAGGTCGATTTATAAAAGCAATCCGTAGATTTTCAGACAACACTCAGTTCATCATCGTAACTCACAATAAACTTACCATGGAGGCTTCTGATTGTCTTTATGGCGTGACCATGGAAGAAGAAGGGATCTCGAATGTCGTTTCAGTGAAGTTCGCAGACCTGCCTATAGCCAATGACTCCGTTTCAGCCGCCTAATCTTCACTAAATTTTAGAATCCTGCTACCATCTCTGCGTTAAAAATATAAAGATTCAGTAAACAAGGTGGAAGTATAAAAATGTTTAATTATAGTGTATTACTATTTTTTGCTTTTTCTGAAGAGAAATTAAGCTTAAGTGATATTGAGTTAGCCAATTCCATCGTTCAAGATACGGTTGGCGGGCTGTTTACTAAAAATCACTATCGCGTTGTTCCAAATCCAAGTGTATTATTTGGACTCGAAAGACCAATGCTGTATTTCTAATCAGAAATTTATAACCTAAGCAACCTAATGAATTCTACTTATAGGGTAGACTATACGATACTGGATAACCAAGGAAATGCTTTCAGAACCTACCACGCGAAGATTCGATAAAAGTCGGGCATTTCTTTGGTGGAAGTTGCAGGAGTAAATGTGGTAACTTTACCAAGGGGTATGTATTTATTAGAACTTAAAGTAACAGATATTGGAAATTTGTCTCAAGCAAGCGGAAAAAATTCTATATTTACCGAAACGAAAATTTATAGCGCGATTCTGGTGGAAACGAGACACAAACACTGAGACAGCAAAAAATGAGTTTAGAGAGAATTATCTGGCTCGAGTAAAATTTGCTAATGAGCATTTCGGCAGCATAAGAAAAGGTTGGAAGACCGACCGCGGTAGGATCCTTTTAATTTATGAGGAACCGGACGAAGTGGAAAGAAACCCAAGCTTAGGAGACAGCCGCAGGTATGAAATCTGGCGTTATTTTACCCAAGAGGAGGGATTCTTTTCGTGTTTGTAGGCAAAAGCGGTTGGCAAGACTTTGAATTGGTGCATTCAAGTGCCCTGGGGGAAATATACGAGCCGAATTGGAAGCGGTGGATTGGTGTGCAGTAGAATTCCGTTTTAAATAATGTAGTCTTAGGATCGTTCAGTATATTCATGCTGAATGTAAGATTATATAAGATATTTATCCTTCTATTCAGGTTAACGAGTGGGGACAAATATCCTCTCTTATTTACTTATCGAAAATTCAGGGCATTACAGTAGCGGTCAAATGACCGTATTACAGTAAACTTAATTTAAAAATAGTAAAAACAATTCAAAAAGTTAATTCATTTCAAACTAGAATAGGAAATAGCTAAATTAAATCCCTACCTATCGTATCTCTCCCAGAAAGTCTATATTAAAAGGCCTTAAATAATGAATTTTGTAACTCAATCATCTCGATTGAGAAAATCACAAACAAAGACATTTGTATTACAGGGCCAAACATTAATGTTTAATGATTCTTTGCCGATGTAAGAATTAAAAAGTGGAAGAATAAATTGAGGTTATTAAGATGAAAAATACTTTTTGGTTAAGTAGTTCCGAAGTCACCCGTAAGCTGGATATAAGTTTACGACAACTTTATTATTGGGAATTAAAAGGAATTGTAAAGCCTAAAATGATAACCATGGGGTCACGAGAATTTAAAAGATATTCTGCCAAAGATTTTGAAATTTTGAAATTAATTAAAGATTATTTAGATCAAGGATATACATTAAATAGTGCAGTTCAGCGAGCAAAGGTTGAAATTGAGTAAATAGGTGAATTACCTTGGATGTTCAGACAGTGTTAATTTTCTTTTTAGGAACTGCATTGGGGAGCTTTCTAAACGTTTGTATTTACCGCCTCCCGAAAAAAGAATCAATTATTAGACCTGGTTCTTATTGTCCCAATTGTAAAAACTCAATTCCGATTTGGCATAATATTCCTATTTTCAGTTATTTGATACTTGGAGGTAAATGTAAAAATTGTAAAGCCAAAATTTCTTTTAGATATCCGTTGGTTGAATTTCTTACAGGCATCCTTTTGGCTTTACTATGGGAAGTATACGGACTGAGTTTATCATTTGTACAGTATTCGATTTTAATTCTTTTTTTGATGCCCATTAGTTTTATTGATTTAGATTGTAAATTGATATTAAATGCTTTAACCCTGCCGGGTATAATTATTGCGTTAGCTTTAGCCCTAATCTTAAAATTAACTACGATTCCCCAGGCTTTAACTGGACTTTTATTAGGTGGAGGATTCCTCTGGTTAGTTGGACTATTAGGTAAGTTCATTTTTAATAAAGAAAGCATGGGGGCTGGTGATGTGAAATTAGGCGCTATGATTGGTGCATTTTTGGGGCCTCAAGTGGTTATAGCCCTTTTTCTAGCTTTTTTCTTAGCCTTTCCATTAATAGCCATTGGGCTTAGTTCTGGGCGTTTGCATCTAGGCAGTACTTTACCTTTTGGCCCTTTTATTTCATTGGGCGCTGTAATTATGATCTGCTTCGGCCAGGAACTTCTGCAAATTTATTTCAGGTTATTAGAATTTTGATGAATGAATCCGCAGTAAAATCTGGATATCAAGAACTTGTTGAGTCTTATTCAGAAGATATTCAAATTCCAAAATTAATATCTGAAATTTTTACTATTTTGAGAGAAGTCCTTTTGGATATTAGCGATGGAGATCTTTGTGTAGCCACTTTACAAGCCGATTCGACCCAGATTCAGATTTCTTCACGCCAACCAATAGCTTCCGTTAATTTACAAAGCATTAAGCAGCAGATGACTAAACATCTTTCCCAAATCCAGTTTAAGCTTGTAGATAGTTCAAATCTGAAAACGACCATTAATGGCTCATCAGAAAATAGTTATAATTTTGATGATACAAAGTCCCATTTCAATCAACACATCATTCTTCCCCTTTCAGTTCATAAAAATCCAGTTGGAATTCTATTTGTTGGTAACTTTGATAGAACCATAGATTTGCGGCAGGCGAGACTTGTTCAGCGTCTGTCCAACGAGGTTTCGAGGGCACTCAGGCATCTGTGGTATCTAAGCTCACGTCAAAAAGATAAATTTGAGTTATTGGTTACTCGAATAATTGATGGTGTTATTCTTTGCGATTGGAAAAAAAGAATTTTGTTTATTAATAACGCTGCCAAACATATTTTAGGAATAGATACGAAAAAGAGGTGCATTGGGCAATCTCTAAAAAATTTTCAAGCAGCCTATTTAATCGATTATTTAGAAGAAGCTTTAAACCAGGGCATATTTGAATGTAACAGGGTGGTCAATGCTGAGGGCCGACGCTCAAAATTTATCGGGGTCCATATTGAACTGCTTAAAAATTCCAGAAACAAAGAAATTGGCTGGATGATTGTACTTCGAGACGTAACAACCAATTGGCAAAGTCATCAAATGCGCTCAGCTCTGGCAGCGGCCAGCCATGAAATTAAAACACCTCTTAATTCAATGCAAGCGGCCATTAGTCTTCTTTTGGACAAAGATTTAGGCGAATTAAATCATAAGCAAGAGCACTGCTTAAATGTTATCAAAGATGATATCAATAGACTCCAGCGTTTGTTAAAGGACCTTTTGGATTTATCTCGGTTTGATGAAGGCATTCAATTTTTAAATCGTAGGAAAGAAATTACTTTAGGAGTGCTAGTTAATAAGGTCATTGAATCCTTTGAGATTTTTTCAAAATCAAAAAATATCCAGGTAGAAAACAACATACCTAAAACAATCCCAACCTTTAAGGGGGATCGTGATAGAATCCAACAAGTTCTAGCAAATTTAATAGAAAACAGCATAAGATATTCATTGCCTGGGGGAAAAGTTACAATAGAGGCTGAATTGATTGACACTACATTGAAAGTGTGGATTAAGGATGAGGGGGTTGGAATACCGCCTTCGGAGCATAAAAGAATTTTTGAGAGATTTCAGCAACTGGACAATTATCCTGAACGAATACAAAGAGGATATGGTTTAGGATTAAGTATAGCCAAAGAGATTGTGGAGGCCTGTGGCGGCGAAATAGGGGTAGAAAGCGAAGTGGATATTGGAAGTAAATTTTTCTTCACCTTACCAGTATGAGGTTGAAATGGCCAAGAAGATTTTAATCATTGAGGATTACATTAACATTGTTGAAATACTGACTATGCGATTGAAAGCTTTGGGTTACGAAGTCATTTCTGCTTTTGATGGACAAGAAGGATTAAATTTGGCCCGCAATGAAAAGCCTGATCTGATTGTATTAGATGTCTTATTGCCAAAAATGAATGGCTACAAAGTATGCCGCTTGTTAAAATTCGATTCAAAATATAAACATATTCCCATCATTATGTTAACCTCCCGTGAGACAAAGAGCCACGAACAAATTGGTCGGGACACAGGCGCCGATGAATATGTGTTCAAGTCCGATCAAAAAGGCACCTTATTAAAATTAATCCGCAAATATTTAGAGCCGAAGTTGTCTTAGGAAAAGATGTTGAAGTTTTACAAAAAAATATATAATAAATTTTGTAATATTAAAAGTTTACAAATTGATTAAAGAAGAAGATAAAAAATTTGGTGAGCTTTTAGTCCAACAAGGAATTATAACTGCTGAGCAATTGATTGAGGTTTTAAATTTCAAAAAACATCATGATGAAGAGCTGACCCAAGTAATAATGCAAAAAGGAATAGCCAGCAGCAAAGATGTATTGGTCTGTTTGGCTGATTACCTCAACATTCCTTTTATTGAATTACAAGATTATTCCATAGATCCCGAAGTTTTAAACATTGTCCCCAAAGAATTGACCTATAAATATCGGGTTTTCCCACTTTTTAAGATAGAGAACAGTTTAATGGTAACTATGGTCAATCCGGGCGATGTCCATGTTATCGATACCTTGCATCGGGAAACCGGGTATGATATTGAGCCAGCGGTTAGTCTTGAGAATGATATTCTGGATGCGATAGAAAGTCATTATGGAATTTCAAAGAATTTGGACTATTCCTATGATGAGGTAATCGAGAATATTGAAGCGGAAAAGCCTAAAGAGGAAGCAACTACTTCTGCTGAAAAACTTAAACAGCTTAGTACCGAAGCCCCTGTCGTTAAACTAGTTAATCTAATTATTTCTCAGGCCATTTTAGATCGAGCAAGTGATATACATATTGAGCCCGAAGAGAAGAGCTTGCTGGTTAGATACCGTATTGATGGTATCCTTCATGAGCATTTGAGTCCACCCAAACATCTTCAGGCTGCTATTATTTCACGTATCAAAATCTTAGCGGATTTAGATATTGCTGAAAACCGGATTCCGCAGGATGGAAGATTTCATGTTTCACTAAATGGTCGAGAAATCGATCTACGCGTTTCAACCCTACCCACAGTTTATGGCGAAAATGTGGTTTTGCGTGTCTTGGATAAAAGTAGCCTCATGCTCAATCTCGAGGACTTAGGTCTAGAAGAGAATTTGCTCAAACAATTTAAAGAGATGTTATCTAGTTCTTATGGAATTATTTTAGTGAGCGGTCCTACTGGCAGTGGCAAAACGACAACCTTATATTCAGCTCTTCAATCCATTAATACACCCGATAAAAATATAATCACTGTCGAAGACCCGGTTGAATATCGATTAAAGATGATTCGCCAGTCACAAGTCAATGTTAAATCCGGGTTGACCTTCGCAGCAGGTCTTAGATCTATTTTGCGTCAAGACCCAGACGTCATAATGGTCGGTGAAATTCGTGATTCTGAAACGGCAAAAACAGCGGTAGAATCAGCACTGACCGGGCATTTAGTACTTTCTACCATCCACACCAACGATGCTCCTGGAGCTTTAACGCGGTTGACAGAGATGGGTGTGGAGCCATTTCTTACAGCTTCTGCAACCATTGGTATAATTGCGCAACGCTTAATTAGAAAACTTTGCGATAACTGTAAAAAACCATACAGACCCAATCTATCAATTTTCAATGAATTAGGTCTTAAAAAAGATAATAAAAACTTTGTTTTCTATCGAGGGGAAGGATGTGCGCAGTGCAAAAACACAGGTTACAAAGGCCGAATTGGAATTTATGAAATTATGACTGTCAATGAGACTATTCGGGAATTAACTTTAAAAAACGCCTCTGCTGATCAAATTAAAAAGGCTGCTATGGATAATGGCATGCAAAGCCTTAGACATGATGGATTGCAAAAAGCAATGAAGGGCATTACCACGCTTGAGGAGGTTTTTCGCGTAACAAATGTTGATTAAAACATTTAAAAATTAAGTTTTAAATTAATAATCGAAAAGATAACGGTCGATATATATAAAAAAATAATTAGGTTATTTCTGAGACAATTAAGCATCTTTCGCAATTAGGAAAAACAACTATGACGAAGCTGATTTCCATACTGGCAGTAGACGATGAAACGGATTTTGTACAAACCTTAAGTGAAATTTTACAAAAACATAATTATAAAGTTGACACAGCCTGCTCGGGCTATGAAGCGTTACAAATGCTCAGTATTGAGCATTATGATCTGGTGCTCTTGGATCTATATATGCCATTGATAAGTGGCATTGAAACGCTGAAACGTATTAAGAAAATTGATCCTGGTTTACCTATTATTATTCTAACTGGCGACAGCAGAGTGGGTAAGGTTGTAGAAGCCATGAAATTGGGGGCCTATGACTATTTCCCCAAACCATTAGAATGGGAAAAGCTAGAGATCTCGATTAAAAATGCTTTAATAACAAAAGAATTGAGAAGCGAAGTAAATCGTTTGAAGGGCCATTTGAAAGACCGATACAGATTTGAGCAAGTGGTTGGCCACAGCGGTAAAATGCAAGAAGTTTTTCGAAGTGTTGAGCGCGTTGTGGATTCAATTGTCACCGTTTCAATTCAGGGAGAGAGCGGTACTGGCAAAGAGTTATTGGCAAGAGCCATTCACTTTAATGGTCCAAGAAAAAACAAACCCTTTGTGGTGGTTAATTGTGCCGCTATCCCTGAAAATTTATTAGAAAGTGAACTCTTTGGTCATGAAAGGGGTTCCTTCACAGGCGCCGTTTCCCGTCGCATTGGTAAATTCGAACAGGCCGACGAAGGCACTATTTTTCTAGATGAAATCGGGGAAATGGCTCCTTCAACCCAAGTGAAGATATTAAGAGTATTGCAAGAACGCAAATTTCAAAGAGTAGGTGGCACAGAAATGGTAGAAGTGGATGTCCGGGTGATTTCTGCCACAAATAAAAACCTGGAAGAGGAAACGAAAAAAGGGAATTTTAGACAAGATTTATATTATAGAATTAGCGTTTATCCTATTTTTGTCCCGCCTCTCAGGAAAAGAAAGGAGGATATTCCTGCATTGTTGGCTTATTTTTTGGAAAAATTTAATAGGTTAAATCGAAGAAAGATTAAGGCGATTTCTCCACGAACTTTGGATTATTTGATGAATTACGATTGGCCTGGAAATGTTCGTGAATTGGAAAATATACTGGAGAGATCCTTAATAAATTCCACCGATGGAGTTCTTTTACCTGAACATTTACCAATAACGATTACATCATATAAAGAAGACCAGATAAGTAGTGATACTTTTATTGATCTAAAAAGAGCTGTGGCTCTTTCTAAAGAAATCACACCATTAAAAGAATTAGAAAAAGAAGTGCTAAAACAGGCCCTTAAGTTGACAAATTATAATATGTCCAATGCAGCAGCGGAGTTGGGAATCGGCAGGACCACTTTATATCGAAAACTTCAAAAATATAGGATACAACTCAATAGATAGGTAATGAAAGACAGAAGATGGTAAATGATAAATGTTAAAGGGTGAAAAGTATGGAGTAGTAAAGAGTAAAGAAGCTTTTTAGTTCGGTTATGGGCGTAAAACATAACTGATGTAAAAACCGAAAGATGATCACTTTATTTGATTTATCATAAAGTCCTTCCGAAATCTAATACCTGCATTTACTATGCCAAACTTTGAATACAAAGCCATTAACGATTTAGGAGCTGAAGTCAAAGATGTGATGGAAGCCCCAAATTCAAATGCGGTTGCTGAACGTTTAGAGAAGCTTGGTTATTTACCACTGAATATAAAACCGAAAGAAACTACCACTAGGTTTGAATTGTTTTCCCAAAAAGGAAAAATAAAACAAGCTCAAGTTATTGTATTTACAAGACAGTTAGTGACTTTACTCAAGGCAGGAGTTCCTCTGCTTTCGTGTTTGGAAGCCATAGTAGAACAAGCAGATAATCAAGCTCTGAAAGAGATTATCAAAAAAATTTACGTGGATATTGAAAGTGGTATTAGTTTTTCAGCAGCACTCAGTAAGCATCCAAAAGCGTTTTCAGAGCTTTATGTAAATTCTATTAAAGCTGGTGAAATGGGAGGAACACTGGATGAAGTATTGGAAAGGCTGGCACACCTTTTGGAGTATGACCAAGATACTAGAGCGCGTGTGAAATCAGCCATGCGCTATCCAATCATTGTAGTAGTTGCCTTAGTGGTCGCCTTTGTGGCTTTGATGATGTTCGTTGTTCCAAAATTTATAGATCTATTTGAACAAGTAGGGGCAAAATTACCTTTACCTACAAGAATTTTAATCGAAATGCATTTTATATTAGCCAATTACTGGTACCTAGTATTAGCAACGGTATCAGTTATATTAATCGCTTTTTTCAAATATATAAAAACAGAAAGAGGTGCTTATCAATGGGATAATTTTAAAATCAACGCCCCCATTTTTGGTGATTTGAATTTGAAAACAGCTATGTCCAGATTTACTCGAATGTTTGAAACTTTGAATAGCAGTGGTCTACCTATTCTTCAGACATTAGACATTGCAGCGAAAACTGTGGGTAATGTTGTTGTAGGTAAAGAGATCGAAAAAGCTGCTTATGGAGTTTTACAGGGTAAAGGAATTGCAGAGCCCTTGAGTCAGGGTAAATTATTCCCTCCTATGGTCATACGCATGATTGCTATTGGCGAGAAATCTGGCTCTCTTGATGAAATGTTGTTAAATGTTTCAAAACATTATGATACAGAAGTTGATTATGCTGTTAAAAACTTGACTTCGATGATTGAACCGATATTAACGGTTGCCATGGGGGTTATTGTTCTTTTATTAGCCCTGGCCATTTTTCTACCTATGTGGGATCTTACCAAACTTGCCCAATGATTTCCAAGACCTAAATTTAAAAAAGGAACAGTATGCAATTTTGAAACACTTGATAAAATTATTTAATAATAAACAAATATTTAATAGGAAAAAATTACCTCACTTTAGTAAAATTATTCCAAAACGACACATTTTATATTCTGCAATTGAGGTTTCTGGAATATTTATAGAATAATCTAAGTAGTTGATTCTAAATAAATAATCCCTATCTAATTCACGGATATTTATTATGGCACGCGCGTTGCTTAATGTAAATGCAAGAGCAGATAGTTAAGTTAATAATAAAATTGGAGGTTACAAAATGAACAATCAAAAGGGTTTTACTCTCATTGAACTAATCATGGTTATCGTGATTCTTGGTATTTTAGCGGCAATAGCTGTTCCTAAGTTTGTTGATCTTAGTGACAAGGCACAAGCCTCAAGATGCAAGGCCAATCAAGCTTCTGTAGAAGCCGCGGCTTCCATTGCTTATGCTGATAGTGCGATTGCAGGTAATGCAGCCTATCCATCAACTTTAGTGGGGAGTATGTTTCGCAGTGGCGTAGTACCAACTTGCCCCACTACCGGTACGGCCTTTGCAGCAGGAGCTGGTTATAATGCCTCCACAGGAGCAGCAAGCTGTCCCACCGGCGTTACCAGTCATGAACGGCAATAAAAGAGTCTAAAATTCTACGACAAAGGTAACATATAGAACAGGGAAGCTGTTTACCCCTCGGCTTCCCTGTTGTTTTTTAAATTAATATCAAAGATAACAAGCAATTTAGAAGAATGTATAATCAAAATGGATTTACGCTGGTAGAAATCATCACAATATTAGCTATCGTTGGTATTCTGTCTTTTGTGGCAGTAGCCAAATTTACCAATACTCATACAAAATTGCAGTCTGAAACCATGATCCATAAAATAGCCTCAGATGTTCGATTCGCACAGCAGTTGGCTTTATCTCAAGGCAAAGGTACAAGAGTTTATATTGATCAGCAAAACAATCGTTATTATTTAAAATGGGACGATGGAACCTATATCCAAAATCCTGTTGGTGGAGAAGACTTCATTATTCAATTTGGAACGGGAGATTTTAAAGAGGTTGAAATAACTGCAACAGCATTTACCGGTGGAAGACTAGATTTCAATACTAGCGGGGTTCCCTTGAATGCAGGTTTTGCCTATTCAGGGACTCTTAACCTTGTCACTCTCAATAACTCTAAAAGGATTCTTGTCACAGCAAATACTGGTTTATTGAAAATCGAAGATTTATAGTTTAAATACTAAAGCAAAATATGATATCAGAAAAAGGATTGACTTTATTAGAACTCATTGTAGTTATGGTGCTTGTTGGGATTTTATCCAGTTTTGTAGCCAATATGATTTTTAATGAAATAGATATCTATACTTATGTAATTTCCCGCAGTGAAACTCTTCAAAAATCTCGGAGGGCCCTTCAAATGCTCTCCCGGGATATTAGGCATATTATTGCGCCTGACAATATCTATCAAGCCTCAGAGGATTCACTCCGATTTGAGGACGTGGACAATTTTATGATTTTATATAAATATATAAACAATCAAATGCTTCGAAATGGTGACGCTCTGGCAGATTCTGTGCAGGATTTCCATTTTAGCTATTTTGATAACTCTGGCAATTCATTAGCTGTACCCGTAACCAATCCTTCAGATATAAGTACAATCGCTATAAATCTAACGATTTCAAATAAAGGGCATTCATTAAACTTCAGTACAAAAGTTAAGCCTAGGAATTTTTAAGTGTACTTGTATTTCTATTTAATATTTAATTTTTGAGATACTAAAAATTACAACAAAAGATATTGGGTATAAGATAGATAATCTTTAAATGATAAATTTAAAAAAGTTTCTGCCTTACATTCTCCAATCATTGGGAAATGTCATTTCATATAGGTAACAGAGTAGAAAAAAAGAGATTTATGAGGTGTTAAGATGCTATTATTTATCATATTTGGTTTGTTATTTCTATTTTTCAGCTTACTATTTTTTTTAGCTCCTAAAAAAATAGTAAAAATAAGTGAAATAGGTAATAGGTTGATTTTCACCGACCACGGGACTGTGGCCCATAGATATTGGTCAGGAATCATACTTCTAATTATGAGTTTAATTATGTTTTATTTAGGAGTTAAAATATAATAGATTATATGAAGATTGATTTTGTGGGCATAATTTAATCGGTCATCTCTTTTTTATTATCGTGTAGAGTTTTACGAAAGATGCAATTTGAACTTAAAACGTCTGATTAAAGCCCACCAACCACCTGAATTTAAATTCTTTCTCATCTGACAGAGGATCACTCAACCAAATTGGGAAATCAATAGCAAAAGTATAGCCTTCAATTTCCTGAGCGTTGATATTAAATGAAAAATGCAGTCCAACACCAGCATCTGAAAGCGCCTTAGCCTGAGCGGCAATCGGCCAAACTTTTCCGGTATCGTAAAAACCGGCAAATTTTATGGGTCCGAAAATTTTTCTTTCTAATTGAATATTAAGTGCAACCAACTTTTCGCCACCCAGAGGTTGGTCAAAATAGCCTCTGAGATTACCATCGCCAAATTTGTGGTAATTGATACCCGTGGGAAACGCGCCTTTGCTGCGTAAGAAACTGGTTTCAAAACGAACTCTTGGATTAGCACCTTCAATAAAGAACAGTTCTTGAGTAGGAGGATTGTCCTGTCCAAAGGCAATGCCGCCAAATCCGCGCCAGCTCAGTTCAAAATTTTTGAAATAGATTTTGTAGCGCGCTTCACCAAATAGTTTATGAAAATCAAAATCCCCACCCAAAAATTCTCCAGCGCTTTCAAAATTAGCCGCAAAAAATGACCGCCACCAGAGTCCCCGGGGATTCACAGAATAGTTTAAATAAAGCTTGCCAAGGTTACCGTCTTCCCATTCTCGAAAGTCTGGTGGGTCGTCATCTTTGGCCAACTCCCGGAATACATAAGCTGAATCAAGCAGTTTGGAAAAATCATACCCAAGGTTTATTAAGTGCACCGGGGGTGTAGAGAGATTGTTGCTAAAGCGAAAAGCCAAATGTGCGTTCCCTATTAATCGCCCTTCGGTTTTTTGAATGGCAATATCATATCTGGTTTGAGCTCCCAACGAGCGCAGTGGATTTGAAAATCTAAACAGGCCATCCAATTCCTTGGATTTGGTTCCATACCAAATACCTATTGTGAATTTATTGTATTCTTGTAAGTAACTGCCTCGCAAGCGGAACCCTGGCCGAAAACGATCAATGCCATTGTAATCAAAAAAGGGACGCCATAGGATTAGATAGGCGCTTCTGGGGGCATAAAAGACGTCGAGGAAAGGGAGATCAAATTTAATCTCAAATCGCGAACCCCCGTTGTTGAGTCGATTGTTATCCAGAATTTTGTCCTTTGGGTCCATCCGAACCGCCTTCGGCTTTTCCTGGGTTTCAAAGACCAGGGTTTGTTTTTCTTCTTGACCATCCCACCTTTGCACCAGCTTTTGGCCATCTTTAGTCTCCACCACCACTTCTACGGGCATGACTCCTTGGTCTTTTCGCTGAACCTCCACTTCGGTTCGCCAGGTGCCGTCGCCTTGCTTGAATTTTTTTATTTCACCTAAAGCATATTCCACGGTGGCTGTTTCGTGCAGCCACTGCTCAAAAAACCAGTCCAAATCCAGGCCACTTACTGCTTCACACACCTGCTTGAAGCGGGCTTCATTGACATGTTTAAAAGCCCAGCGTTTAAAATACGCTTGACAAATCTTATCGAAATTTTCATCTCCAACCACATACTGCAACATATCAAAAAAGAAGGCGCCTTTGAGGTAGGCATTCATGCCATATCCAAACAGATCCTTGAATTTATCAACAGATTGGGCGATGGGCTCATTATGGCCGGAATGCAGGTAGCGATTTGTAAAGTTCGCAGCGAATTCACGAATGCTTGGCAGAGGATAAAGTTTTAACAGCTTGGGGGCATTTTTCAAAAATTCTTCTTTATTAAATCCCAACCGTCCATAGCGATTTTCCATATACCATTGAGTTTGAAAGGTGTTGAACCCTTCATCTAACCAGGCTTCTCGGTGTTCATTTACTCCCAAAATTCCGTAAAAATAGACATGTCCCACGACATGGGTGACTAACCATTCCGCTTCCGAACCAATCATAATGATCATTGGGTTTTTAACGCCGCCGTTGATAAGACCTTGCGTGATGCTAAGTTGGGGGTAAGGATAAGGCCAGAATTTTTGCGAGAGCCACTGCAAGGCTTTAATACCGCGCTTTACAACTACTTTGCTCCATTTACTCTTTGATTTAGATTGATAAAGCACATGAATGGGAGTCCCGTTCCACTCTCCGCGTTCGTACAAAAAATTAGAGGAAGCGGTCCAAGCAAAATCGTGAACTTGTTCCGCATGGAAGGTTACTTTTCTATTGCCCTGTTCTTTCGCTTTTTTTGCCAGTCGATTTTTTATCTGCTTATATTTTATTTCCCATTCTTCTTTACTGATGGTGGTATCTACCTTTACCCATTCCCAGCCGGGGTCTCCTTTCACAGGTATCCCAGTTGCCCCTACGATAAAATTGCCTGGTAAGTTCAGGGTGACATCGAAGGTGCCAAATTCTCCATAATATCCTCCCAATAGATGATATGGTTCCTGATTCCAGCCATTTTCATCGTATACCGCAACTTTTGGGTACCAGTGGCGCATGTCGTACTGCTGCCCTTTATATCCCGAGTCGAGCAGAAATTTTCTTATTTTTTCGAAAAATCTAAGTTCAAATTCTAATGTCCCACCTGGTGGAATCGGTTCGGGAAGCGTTAATTGTAAAATGGTATCTTCAACATAGAAAGCTGCCAGTGGTAGGTCTGAGGTTTTACCTGCCACGCTTATGATTTTAAATTCCTGAATTTTGATATACCCTCTGTCTTCCTCCGGGATATTCCTATATACAAAATGCTTTTTCGCCTCTTTTATTAAAGTAGAATTGGGGTCGCTAAAAGCATTGGGGTAGAGGTGGAGATAAAAATTATACAACGTATCCGGCGAGTTGTTTTGATAAAAAATCTTTTCTGTGCCTTGCAGCGAGTGAGTGCTGGTGTTTAAAGAAACATCAATTGTGTAGTGGACATATTGCTGCCAGTAATCGTCCACTTTAGGTTGAGCCTCAATATTAGGAACAATAAGAAACCAAATTAAGATTTTTAAGATTGAAGAAGGTCGCATCTACTCCCAAATTTTTGCGGCTTCAAATTGCAAATTGTAAAACGGTTCTCCCTATGGAGTATTTTCTTTAACTATTTCAATTTGAATAAGTTTGAAATACGGGTAAAGATTTGAAATAAAGCAGTGACTCAGTTCAAGTTTGCCTACCTGTCAGCGAAGGTAATGATTGTGCAGTTCGGATGGATCCTCTAGAACGCCTTCGCTCCTTTTTCTTGAAGGAATTACTAAACTCTGAGAGCAGGCAATAATAATCAAATTCAATTTATTTGTTTATTGATTGTTTTTCCAATAAATGGAGCTCTAAGGGGGGTGAGAATAATAATTTGGAACTTTGTTGTATTCTAACTTTAATAAAAGCAAAAGAGGTAATTACTCTAAGAAGGGTAATTTATTTTTTCTCACCCCCTAAAGGAGTCGTTTCAACAATTTTAAAGAATTCCGCCGGATAGAGATAATCCTCCCCCTCATCGTCGATGATCCGATAATCTGCACCATCGATTTCCAAGACTTCATATATTTTACCAACAGTTAAACTACCAGCCAAACCATCTCTAACCTCAACCCATTCTTTTGAGCCTTCGGGTTGAGCAATGCCTTTATTATTAATGCATTTTACTTTCATATTACTTTAACCCCCTTTTTCTCTTGATTTCAACTTTATCAACCCCATGAGCTTCAAACCAAAGAATATCTGCTGGACGGGGTAGCCCCGAATAAGGGTCTTTAATCAAAGCAGCACCTTTTTTCTTCTTCCAATTCTTGTCTCCATATCTTTGCTTCAGATACTTTAATATGTGTATTCTATTCCCTTATCTTTTATTAAAACCCTGTATCTGAATCTTTGGCCATTAAATTCAGATTGCCTGCTCAAAACCAAAGACCCAACGAAACCGAACGCTGTTTTCATCTGGCAGTGGCTCATTCACCCAGATGGGAAAATCAAGACGGATAGTTAAATTCCGTCCACCCGTAAAGATCGTGTACCAATTGTCTGGTAAGAATTTTTGAAATCGAATCCCGAATCCTGCATCCGCAAAAAATTTGTTTTTCGAGTCAATAATATCCATAGTAGCTAAGTCAATAAAAGCCACTAAACTCATGGTTCTGAGAATGGAGCGTTGGCTTCGGTTAAAAGATTTTTGCTTCAAATTTCTTCGAAGTTCAACATTTAAAGCAAAAATTTGATCGCCAATTATTGGATTGTTGTAATATCCACGAAGATTACCGCCGCCTGGGAGATGGTAGTGAAGTTCCTCGGGTAAGGAACCATCACTTCTAAGATAAAACCGTTTGAATCGTTCTCTTGGATTGGCTCCATCTAAAAAAAGTAAATCTTGAATTGGCACATTCTCTGAATTAAAAATTTTTCCGCCATAGAATCTTAAAAATACGCCTTCATTGTATTTGGGCAGCCAGATTTTTAATTCTGAGAATACCGAATTGTAAGTAAAATCACTGCCCCAGTCTTCTTGTACCGAATCAAATCCAAGCCTAAGATTTAAAAACCAGTTTAGCCCCCTGGGATTAACCCAATAGCGAAAATACAATTTATTGACTTTTCCTTTTTCCCAAGTGGCTATAGTTAGGTCGTTCTTTTGGTCAAATTCTCTTAAAGTATAATCTTCACTGTTACTGCCAACAAGCTGGGAATGGTTAAACCCGACCCAAATATGGTGTTGTGGAGGAATCGCCAGATACTTTCCTTTGACAAGAGACAGATGGGCATCTACTTCAAATCGTCCTTCCATTTTCTGTACCATGATTGAGCCCGAGGTTCGAGGACCCAGGGGAGAAATGGGGTTGAAATACCGAAACCTGCCATCCCATGCTTGTGAATCCAATCCAATCCAGGTGCCCAATTCAAAATTTCTGATGATTCCATAGCGACCTTTCAACCGACCGCCCAATCGAGCTTTATCCACTTCATTATACCAACCACTGGGCCGCCAGGTCACCAAATAGGCATCTCTTGGTGAATAAGACATATTGGGATATTCAAAGAGAAATTTAACTTTTAGTGGGCCATTATTTATGCGAGTGTTATCTAAAATAGCATCTTGAGGATCCAAGATGACTTCTTCGGGTTTGGAAGTAGATTTAAAGGTAACCGTACCCTTGGAGTCTTTACCGTCCCAGCGCTGTACAAATTTTTCACCGGATTGAGTCGTGAGCTGCACTTCCACAGGCATTATGCCTTCGTTGTTTCGTTTAATTTCTACTTCGGTAACCCAAAGATCATCGATTTTTTTCTTTTTAGTTTTTCCTAAAGCATAATCGACTGTCACAGAGTTGTGTAACCACTGCTCAAAAAACCAATCTAAATCCATGCCACTCACATCTTCACAAACTTCTTTGAACCGAGCTTCATTAACGTGCTTTAGGGCCCATTGGTTAAAATACTCGTGACAAATATTTTCAAAAGTTTCATCTCCAACAATATATTTAAGCAAATCGTAAAAGAAAGAACCCTTGGTGTAAGCGTTCATCCTGTAATCTAACGGTTCGGTAAATTGATGGGCATATTTCGAAATAGGTTCATTATGTCCAGAGTTCATATAGTTAAGAGCGCTGTCTCGGACTAAGTTTCGTCGTGTTTTTCTCGGACGATGTCTTTGCAGCCAGTTAGCTCTTTTCAACACTTCAGTCCGATCATATCCCAATTTACCGTAGCGTGTTTCCATATACCAACGTGTTTGAAAGGTGGTGAATCCTTCATCCAGCCAGGCTTCTTTCCATTCATTATTTCCAAAAATGCCGTAAAAATAAATGTGTCCAACTTCATGTAAAATTAGCCCTTCACTTTCAGAACCATTCATGACCAGCATTGGGTACTCCATGCCACCGCCGAGTAGGCCATGCACGATAGTAAGCTGTGGGTAAGGATAGCGTCCGAATTTCGTAGAAAGCCACTCCAAAGCTCTAGCGCCGCGCATCGTTACCACTTGACTCCATCTTCTTTTTGCATACGACCGATAGAGGACGTGGATAGGAATTCCGTCCCATTCACCATTTTCGTACAAAAAATCGGGGCAGGTGACCCAGGCAAAATCGTGAACCTGCTCGGCATGGAATTTCACAGTTCTTATTTTACCATTTCTGGCCTGTTCCCGAATCGCTTTTTTCATTTTTTTAGAAACTTGCCGCCATTCTTCGTCAGATAAAGAGGTATCCACTTTAACCATATTCCAGCCGGGGTCGCCTTCCACTACCTCTCCTGTGGCACCTACTATATATTCAAAAGGAACATTAATCGTGACATCATAGGTTCCGAATTCACCATAAAATTCCCCAGTGTAATGAAAGGGTTCGGCATTCCAACCAGTTTCATCATAAACGCAAACTTTAGGATACCATTGGGCAAAATCGTACTGCTTGTTTCGATATCCAGCCCGGCCGGCAAATTTTCTCACTTTAAGGTAAAAAGATAACTCAACTTGAAGTTCTCCACCCGGTGGAAGGGGTTCCGGTAAAACCGATTCAAGAATAGTATCATTTATTTTGAAGGCTGTCAGCACACTATCGCTGTCGCTTGTATTTTTACTTAAAATGCGAAATCTCTCAATGGTTAAATAACCAGCATCTTCAGGTTTGGATATTATTGCCCGATAATAACGTCTGGCTTCTTTTGATTTAATGGATTCCGAACTCCGATATGCGTTAGGATAAAGATGTAAATAAAAATTGTAAAGCGTATCTGGTGAGTTATTTTTGTAAATAATGGTTTCTTCACCCCTTAACGCATGCTCTATGGGTAATAGGGTCACGTTCATTTGATAATGAACAAATTGCTGCCAGTATTCTTCTTCGGCATAAAGGTGTGTTAGAGAAGGTAAAACAAGGACCACAGCAAGCATCCAAATATTTTTCATTTTATCAAACCTCCGGATTTAATTTTTAAATATAAAAAATACAAATTTCAAAATTTAGAATCAATAAAGAAAGCCAGCAGTTGTGCACGACCGAGTTAATTTTTAGGTTGGTCTTTAGCGGGACGGTTTAAAATCAGTGCTGCGGCTAAGCTTAATACGCCAACGACGATAAAGGTTATTGTAAGTAGCTCAATCATAGCATTGCTTTTTTCACAGATTCAAGTTCCTCTGCCTTTTTAATGAATATAGCACCGGACAAATAGAGAAGAAGTGCTGAAACAACCCCTCCAGTTATTAACCATGAGATTAGAGCTGGATCGGTAACTTGACCTATTACTAAATTAGTGAGCTGTCCCAGTACTAAAACAGTCAAAAAGATATTGGCTAATTGCAATAAGCCTCCTTTAGAATTTTCTAACTCTACCGTCCTAAGATTTCTTTATGCGTGCCAATGGCTAACAAAATATAGGTGTCGGGCTGTATCTGAAAAAACAGCCGATAATTCATGGTCACACTAAGCTCATAAATATCTTCTTTTCTACCTTTGACCTTTTTCACTCTTAGTGATGGATGCTTAATGTTCTCTAATAAAAACCCCAGCTTTTGATCAGTTTGTTTTTGAATATGCCGGGGAAGTTTTTGGTAGTCTTTGGTAAAACCCTTAGTCCATTGGAGTCTCATACTTTTTTCTTGAGTTCTTTCAGGGCATCCTCGAGGTTGTCATGGGCGTTGCTCACCCGCCCTTCTTCTACATCCTTGAGAGCGGCATTGATTTTCTTCTGCCAGCTCTTAGTCCAGTTCCAAGCCTCATGAGTGTTTTTGGGGATGAGGATGATTTGGCCGTTATTCTCCTTGACTTCGAATTTATCGCCGACCTTGAGACCGAACTTTTGGCGTAGTTCTTTGGGTATGACAACCCTACCCTTGTATCGCAGTGTGGTAAAAGGCATGATGTCAACTGCTCCGTTCAGTTTTGTTTTTAGTGACATATTTAGTGGGACTATTTAGTGTAACTCAAGATATACAATAAAGTTTCAGTTGTCAAGGGGAAAATTTGGCATCACAAACTGTGACCTAAAAAACACTTTCATATTTTGGTTTCTTGACAACTTTATTAAGCCAGGTAATTATCGGGCAGGTAAAATAAAAAACCCTGAGCCAGATAGACCGGCTCAGGGTAGTCTCCCACATATCCGGTAGGATATTTCGGTGGGACCTCAAATTAAGAAAGATGGTATTAAAATGCAAGCATTAAGCAAGGGAAAAGTGCGCACTTTGTCTAAAGTGTGAAATGGACTAAAGAAGCTTTATAAACTCCTCGACACTCAGCTCTGGGTGACGAAGAATGCTCTTGAATGTGCCTTTCTTCAAGTCTTTGTTGTGGAGTGGTATAGAAACCCGGCGGTGAGGTTTGGTTTGGTGAATGAGGCGGACGTGACTGCCGGTCTGATGGTGGAGATAAAATCCGGCACGTTGGAGTGCCTTGATAACTTCCCTGGGTTTGACGGCTGGCAGTTTACCCATTACACCGCAAAGGTAACCGCCACGTGCTCTTTCAACGGCTCTTTGTCCAACACCACATCTTCAGGGATGGGTTCGCCCAATTTGATGTTGCTCTCGATGACACAGCGGATAGCGTCCTCAGCCATAACCCGCGCTTCTTCAAGCGTATCACCCTCAGTGCAGATTTCCGGAATGGCCGGTACTCTGACAATGTAACCGCCCTCTTCTGCCGGTTCAAAAAACACGGTGTACTTATACTCTCTCATCAAGTCTCCATCGATGGTGATGTTCTCTTTTGGTCACATATCATTTTCATTAACCCTAACCTGAATGTTACGAAAATGAGGGGTTTGAGTCAAGACAAAACTGATTAAAGGTAATCGCAATTTGCGACCATAGAAATCTTTTCATATCTGCGTTATAAGCTAGGATCTTGAGGTGGGGGTAATACCGAGTACCACCTAAATAAGATCAAGACAAATTCCCTTGCAAGACAAGGGAAAAGATAAACGACCATTTATTAAATTGTAGCGAATTTATGCGCAAAAAGCAAGGGGAAATTCACACCTCTTTTTGAACACCATTAATAAGTAAACCTATGAAATTTTGTATCCTGCGCTTTCAAGTTTTCTTAAACGCATCGAGGCCATAACCAAGCGGCGCTCCGGCTGTGCTTATAGTTTGAAATATCAATTCATCAATTTCTTTGCTAAATGGAATCCTCATAATTTTCAAATTCGATGTCCAGATGAACACCCTTCTTGCGGGGTGAATCTCAAGATTCTGCAATTCCTCAGCCAATTTCTCCATTTCGACCGAAAGTTCGCGCTCGATGTCTTCAATCAAATTTTTATGATCTAAGGCCTTTTCAATATCGCGTTTAATTTTGTACTTCAAATCATACTTAATTTTATCTTTCCACTCTCTTAGTTCATCCCTCCAGTCTCTAAATCGCTCTTTATCAAAATAAAAAGATTCTGCTTTAGGGGCTCTTGCTAGCTCAGCTTTCACCGTTTGCTCATTTCCTTTTCTAATGAATTTAATTTCTATTTCATCGCCAATATCTTTATCTTCAATTATAGCTATAATATCTTCTCTGTCTCTTATCTTTTCGTCGTCAATTTGTGTGATTATATCGCCTGCTTTAAGTTCGGCATCTTCGGCTGGACTGTCCTCTTCTACTGATAAAATTAGCACTCCGTCTCTTTCATCCACCTTGAAATATTCAGCTAAGTCTTCGTTCAAATCCGCCATACGAATTCCCAGCCACGGTCTTCGGTATTCTCCATAAGGGAAAAAGTATGGACGCGGGTCTCTTCTATAAAAACGACTGGAATATTCTCGCGGCCTTTCTCCAATTTTTAATTCAACTTTTTTCTTCTCACCGTCTCGAATGATTTCAATCTTAACTTTATCCCCGGGTTCCTTTCTTCTAATGGCACGGGTGAGGTCTTCGTTATTTCTAATTCTTTTTCCATCAAATCTAATTATTACATCCTCTTCTCTTAAACCTGCCTCTTCGGCGGGACTATCTTCAGCCACATCGTTAATCAGTACGCCGTGTCGTTCCTTGATGTCTAAATAACGTCTCATATCTTTATCTAAGTTCTGGACGTAAACTCCTATCCAACTTTGTTCATCATTATCACTTGCTCTTGAACGAGGATTTTGAGGCCCACAACTTGCGAACACGATTTGGATTAAGATAAGGACCATCAAAGCAGTGATTACTTCGCTTAATCTGTGAGACTTTCTATTCATAGTATCCTCCTTATACAAAGATTTATCCCAGAATACGTCACCGAATTTATGAAATAAAGCACTAAGCTTCAAAATGCTATCTTATATTTACCTAATATTAGTTTGACGAATTTGCTTTAAAAATGGTTGCAAAGATTTTAAAATTAAATCAGGAACATAGACATACTTTGCTAAGTATCAATTATAACTTATTTTTTATTACCGCTATTTGAAGTCCGAAATTTTAGTTTCAAAATTGTCCGAATGCAATTAATTAATAAGACCTCCCTATAAGAATCTTCGGAATTAACAAGAATCAACGGGTGTTTAATTAAATAGTATAGGTTAACGAGGTAAAGCTTTGAACCCCAATAAACAAAATTCTCTTGTTATTTGCTTTCTATTTGCCGCCTTTGCTTCGAATCTGTTAGCCTTTCAAGATAATAAAATACAAAAGGCTTACCAGCTATTTCAGGCTGGCAATTACGAGAAAGCCATTGTTCAATTCGAAAAAGCAGCAAAACAAAAAAGTCTGGCCCTTGAAGCTTATCTTGGATTAGGGCGTGTACTCATGGAAATAGGGGAATACGCCGAAGCAGAAGAGACCTTACAAAGAGCTATGGCCATCTATCCTGAACACCCCGAGGCTTTAACCCTTCTTGGAGATATATTTAAACGAACTGGGAGGTATAAAAAGGCCAGGTTAAATTATGAAAAAGCTTTAAAGCGGTATCCCAATCATTTGTCGTCCCGATTAAATTTGGGTATTATGCAGTGGGAATGGGGAGAGAAAAAGGCAGCCCGACAAACACTCCGATATTTTATTTCCTATTACCAATCTCATCGCAGTCTAAACGCAAATGAATTAAATCTCGTTGCCCAGGCATATGTTTATCTTGATCGATTTCGAGATGCCAATGACTTATTTTTTGATGCCATTAAAGCTGACTCAAATCTCTGGCAGGCTTATATTCCTTGGGGAAATCTTTTTTTGTCAAAATTTAATATTCCAGATGCTCAGAGTGTTTTTCAAGATGCGTTGAAAATAAATCCTAATTCGGCTGAAGCTCATTTGGGATTAGCTAAATGTTTACTTAACTCTAGTTTTGAGAAGGCCGTACAGGCGGTTGAACAAGCTCTTTCAATAAATCCAAATTTAATCGAAGCTCATAATTTTTTAGCCGAACTTGAAATCGCTGTGGGTGATTTTAAAACAGCCCTTGAGAAGCTTGAAGCGCCTTTAAATATAAATCCAAATTCTCTAACGTCTCGTTCACTTCAAGCTGTATGCTTTTACTTTTTAGGAGATGCAAAAAAGTTTAGAAACGAAGAAGAAAAAATATTATCACTTAATCCAAAGTATGGGGATTTGTATTTTCAAATTGCTGAGGTGCTTTCAAAGCGATATTTATTCAAAGAATCAGTTGAGTATTACCAGAAAGCTTTGGCAATAGATCCCGATCACTGGGCGGCTCGGGCGGGTCTGGGCACAAGTTTAAGCCGTTTAGGAAAAGAGAAGCAAGCCAAAATGGAGTTAGAGGCGGCTTTCACCAAAGACCCCTACAACAAATATGTTGGAAATCTACTGACGCTATTTGATTCTTTCCCACAATACAAAACGCACCACAGCGAGCGATTTATTTTACGGATTCACGAAAAAGAGGATCCAATCTTGTCTGAATACGCCAAGGATTTGGTTGAAGAAAGTTTTTCCGATTTGAGCAGAAAATACACAATCGATTGGTCCGATCCGGTAGTTGTAGAAATTTTCCCTGAGCATGACGATTTTGCTGTACGCTGTTTTGGTATGCCTGGTGCACAAGCCTTTTTGGGAATTTGCTTTGGAAATGTAGTGGCCATGGATTCTCCCAGAGCCCGAACCAAAGGGGATTTTGTCTGGGGTGAAACTTTATGGCACGAGTTGGTACATGTAACCCATTTACGACTCACAGAAAATCGTATACCTCGCTGGTTGGCTGAAGGGATTGCTGTTTATGAAACCTCCACGGCCAAACCTTATTGGAATATGAATTTGGACCTACAATTTATTGCAGCTTTAAGAAACAAACTTCTCTTGCCTCTTAAGGAATTAGATGCTGGGTTCAACAGACCCACTAGTCCTGGCCGAGTGACCCTTTCTTATTTTCAGGCTTCCAAAGTTGTAGAGTTCATTGTGGAAAAATATGGACATCAAAAGCTCCTTGAGACCTTTCCCGAATTCAAAGCGGGTAAAGATACACCCCAAGTTATCCAAACTGTATTTGAAAAAAATATAGATATCTTTGATAAAGAATTTAAGAATTATATAAAAGATAAATATAATTTCGAAGAAGTAGATTATTCCTATGACCCTCAGGAATTGGCTGCACATACGGACGAACCAGAATATTTATCAAATGAAATTGCAGAAAGCCCCAATAATCTTTTCTTAAATTTGCAGTTTGGAATGTATTATAAGAAGAAGGGTGAGCCTGATAAAGCAATACCTTATTTAAAAAAGGCCAAAGAACTTTTTCCGGGTTATGTGCAAAAAAACAATCCTTATGTGCTACTTGCAGAAATTTATTTGGAAAAGGGATTGAAAGAAAAAGCAATTGAAGAGTTGTTGATGTACACCTCTTTAAATGGTAAAGATTTGAAAGCACTCAAAATCTTGTCAGATCTTTGCTTGGAAATGAAAAATTACAGCTGTACGGTTGAAGCCCTTAAAAAGGCCAATTATATTTCGCCCTTTGAATCAGACATACATAAAAAGCTGGGTTCAGCCTATCTGTCTGAAAATAGATTCGAAGATGCCATTCGGGAGTTTCAGATTCTTCTTCTCACCAAGCCGCAGGATTTAGCAGGAGCCTACTGTGATTTGGCTTATGCATTTTTACAGGCTGGCAGAAAATCTGAGGCAAAGAAATCGGCCTTGAATGCTTTGGAAATTGCACCAAATTATGAAAGAGCCCAGGAAATTTTATTAGCATGTGTGGAATAAGATATTTATATTTTAGTTAATCCTTAAAAGCTGAGCATGAACATAATATCAAAAATTTATATAATAACTTTATCCCTTTTACAATTGGGCGCCTTTCTTGAAAATGCAGCAGCCCAACTTCCCGATGGGGACGAATTCACTTTTGTTCGGATTCAGTGGATGGATAACGGAATTCGCTACGGCTATGGATTTTCTACCAATGCTCCTCTCTGGGCACATGACTATCCAACGGCCGAAAAAAATTTATATACAGTCCTTAAAGCTTTAACTTCTATTAAAATTTCTGAAAATTACAAAGTTTTGACTTTTGATGACGATGAAATATTTAAGTATCCTTTTATTTATGCATGTGAAATTGGTTATCTGACCTTATCAGAAAAAGAAGTGGCTAAGCTGAGGGAGTATCTTTTACGAGGTGGAGTATTGATGGTGGATGATTTCCGTGGTTTTTTTGAAATGCAAAACTGGATTCGGGAAATTCGAAAAGTTTTACCCGAGTACTCCATGAAAAAACTTAATTTGAACCATCCATTATTCCATTGCTTTTTCGACTTAAAAGACATCTATCAACCTACACCATATTTACCATGGCCGCCTGAATATTATGCAATTTTTGATGAAAATGATCGGATGATGGTGATTATTAATTTTAACAACGATGTGGGGGACGGCTGGGAGTGGCCTAATGATCCTCGACATGAGTATAAGGTATTTTCCACTGAGGCGTTCAAAATTGGTATAAACTACTTAATTTATTCGCTTACTCATTAATTTGAAATGAAAATCTTTTACCTAAAGTCTAAATATCTAATTTTATTCTTACTCTTAGCTAATTGCTTTGTTTATAAATCGTTGGCACAAGGCGTCAATGGGGATGATTTTACTTTTGTAAGAATTAAATACACTTCTGGAGGACCAAATTTTAAACTTCGAAATCCTTTTGGTTCTCGAATGTCATTCTGGGCGGTCGATTATCCAACAGCGGATGAAAACTTAATTGAAATCCTAAAAAAAGAAACCACCCTGCATATGGCTGAGCAAGCTGTATCTTTGTCCTTAAATGAACCAGAATATTTTGGTTATCCATTTGCCTATATGGTGGAGGTGGGCTATATGGAATTGACTCAGACCGAGGCCGATTCTCTTAGAGAGTGGTTATTGCGAGGTGGATTTTTAATGGTGGATGATTTCCACGGGCCTTATGAATGGCATCATTTTGTAAAGCAAATAAAGAAGATTTTCCCCGAACGCCCCATTGTGGATATTCCAGTAGAGCATCCTGTTTTTCATTGCTATTATGAATTTGACGATCTCATACAAATACCCGGTCTGGGGTCCTGGTTAAGGGGGGTAACCTATGAAAAAGGGGGCCTCATACCCCACTGTATGGGTATATTTGATGATGAGGACCGCCTCATGGTTTTGATCATGCGCAACATGGACCTTGGCGATGCCTGGGAACACGCCACCGATGCCCGCTATCCTACTGAGTATTCAGTGGTTGCATTCAAGATGGGGATTAATTTTATAATTTACGCGTTAACACATTAATTGAATTTATGAGAAAACTATGTTAGAAATTGCCTCTAAAACCAACGAACAAGAAGACCTCGTATTAGTAGAGAAATTAAGAGAAGGTAGCAAAAAAATAATACGTGAACTGCGCAAAATCATTGTAGGGCAAGACGAGGTTATTGATCAAGTCTTGATTGCACTTTACACAGGTGGACACTGCCTAATTACTGGCGTACCGGGTCTGGCAAAGACTTTGCTAATTAAAACAATCGCCCAGATTATGGATTTAAGATTTAAAAGGATTCAATTCACCCCGGATCTGATGCCTGCGGATATTATCGGCACAGATATAATTGAGGAAGACAGAACGAAGGGGCATCGCATGCTCAAATTTATTAGGGGTCCGATTTTTGCCAATATTATTTTGGCCGACGAAATCAACCGCACACCCCCAAAAACACAAGCAGCCTTGTTAGAAGCCATGCAAGAACATCGGGTTACGGCCGGAGGTACTACTTACAACCTTGAAGAACCATTCTTTGTTTTAGCAACTCAAAATCCCATCGAACTTGAAGGTACTTATCCGCTGCCAGAGGCTCAGTTGGACCGCTTTATGTTCAATATTGTAATGGATTATCTTCCTGAAGATCAGGAAGTTGAAGTTGTAACCTCTACCACCTCAAATTATGTTCCTGAATTTCAGTTAGTCATTACAGGTCAAGAATTGGTGGAATTTCAAAAAGTAGTGCGCAAAGTTCCCCTCTCTCAGCAAGTAGCTCAATATGCGGTGCGTCTGGTGAGTGCCAGCCGACCTAAAAACAAAAATGCACCAGATTTTGTGAAAAACTGGGTCAGTTGGGGGGCGGGTCTAAGGGCTTCGCAATATTTCATCTTAGGCGGCAAAGCTCGGGCAATTTTAGAAGGAAGGTACAACGTTTCTATGAAGGACATAAAAGCGTTGGCCCTACCCGTGCTGCGTCATAGGATTCTAACTAACTTTTATGCCGAATCCGAAAAAATCACTTCTGTAGATATTATTAACAGGCTTCTGGAAACAGTTCAGGAACCCAAATCAGGTCTTTGATTTCAATGTTCTATAAATCAAAAATGAGTATACTGCAAAAAGCTGACCTTCTCTTAATTTTTATCAAAATATTGGTTTTCATCAGTTAAGAAGGTCAGCTTTTGGATCAATCACCTTTTTGCAGTTCACTCAAAAATAATTAACTGTCAAATTATTAATACCTATGGCAAATCAACTACGATTCTTAGATCCCAAAATTCTTTCCAAAATCTCTAGTATGGAACTTCGAGCTCGTACCGTCGTGGAAGGATTTATTTCCGGGCTTCATCGCAGTCCCTATCGCGGGTTTAGTGTTGAATTTGCCGAATACCGTCAATACACCCCTGGAGATGACATCCGATTTATTGATTGGAAAGTTTATGCCCGTTTAGATAGATACTACGTTAAGGAATTTGAAGAGGAAACCAATCTTAACTGCCATATTTTGTTGGATATCAGCGCTTCCATGAATTATGGTAGCAATGGAATCACCAAGTTAGAATATGGTTCTTATTTGGCGGCCTCTTTGAGCTATCTGATTTTTCAACAGCGAGATGGTGTGGGTCTGGTTACTTTTGACCAAGAGATTAAGCAGCTTATTCCGGCACGCAACAAAAAAGGAGATCTGCTTTCAATATTACGAATTCTTGAGAAAATTAAAGTAGGAAAACAAACTGATATTTCGTTACCCCTGCACCAGATGGCTGAGAGTATTAATAAAAAAGGTATGATTATTTTAATTTCCGATTTGCTTGATAATCCTTCATCGGTTTTGAAAGGGCTGCAGCACTTTAGATATCAGGGTCATGATGTAATTTTATTTCATATCTTGGATGAAGCCGAGTTGACTTTTCCGTTTAAAAATGCCACCAAATTTCTGGACCTGGAGGGTACAACACAAATTATGAGCATTCCACCCCTGGTAAGGGAGACCTATTTGAAAAATTTGGAAAACCATATAGAACAATTAAATAAAGGGTGCGGTAGACAGAAAGTTGATTACCATTTATTAAATACTTCTAAACCATTGGACTTTGCCCTTTTCAGCTATCTTGCACTTCGAAGCCGTAAGGGATAAACTCAAAATTGTTATCTTGGAACTTAAATAAAGTAAATTCAGTTGTTTTAAAAAATGTTCTAATTTTGAAAATTGTTTTTTAAGAAAATGTTTGGCCTATCGTTTTTAAATCCATTTTTCCTTTGGGGTCTGGCTGTGGCTTCGGTTCCAATAATCATTCATCTAATTAAACGAAATCGTGCGATCAAGCTGCCTTTTGCCGCTATACGATTCTTACAAATGGAACCCCACCAGAGAATCCGTTCTCAGAGGCTCAAGCAAATTCTTTTACTGCTCATGCGAATTACTGCAATGGCTATTTTAGCCTTAGCGTTTGCCCGTCCATATTTAAAGAACGTGGGAAACCATAGCCTATGGCTCGATCAAAAAGAATCCGCTGTTATATTGGTGGACAATTCATTTAGTATGGCGTATGAAAATCATTTTCAAACAGCCATAGAAGAAGCAAGAAAGCTTTTAAACACCTTCACACCAGGTGACCAAGTTGTGGTGATGCAGTTCTCAGAATCAGCAAAGATAATAGCCGAAACAAAGGGTAATTTTAAAGCTTTAGGTAGCCTTCTTAACGAACGATTGAAGCTTTCCCATCGCAGTACTAATTATTTGGGAGGAATCCAAGCAGCCGAAGCTGTACTTTTAGAGTCTCCTTTTGAGGGGAAAACCATATATCTGATTTCCGACTTTCAAAAGAGCGGTTGGGACAAATTTTACTCTCATTGGAAAGTTCAATCGGGTATTGGCTTGAACTGTATTCCCGTTGGTACAGATGATTTTTCTAACGTTGTGGTAACAGATTTACGAATTTCAGGAGATGATGAAAAGCAGAGAAAGGGGGATATTCTCGTTCGAGTGAACAATTTTGGAAATGAAACAAGTAAAAGCAAAGTTTTTCTGTACATAAATAAAAAGAAAATCGCCGAGCGATATGCGATGATACCAGCAGGTGAAGAAAAAATTGTTCAATTTAGAAAGGTGAGATTCCCAAAGACAACAAGCGCCGGGTATGTAAAAGTACAATCTCAAAATGATAAAATAAACTTAGATAACCAGTACTTTTTTGTTTTCGAAAAGAAGTCTAAGTCCCTAATTTTAGCGGTCAATGGTGAGCCAGACACACGAGATGCTACAAAGGATGAATTGTTTTTTGTGGAAAGAGCAGTGAATCTACCCAACTTAGCAAAATACAAACTTATCAAATCCAATCCAAAAAGTTTGAACAATTACGATCTTGACGACTTTAGGGTTGTACTTTTGACCAATATTAAAGATGTTGGAAGAGAAACATTGGAACGACTTAATTATTATGTACGAGGTGGGGGTGGTTTGATTGTTGCCCTGGGTGACCGGGTGAATCCCACCATTTTTAACCGACTGTTTCGTGACCTCACACCGGCGAACTTGACAAATTTAGCTTTTAGTTCCTTGAATCGCGAATATGGTTCAATTTTAGCCGAGGTAGATTACCAACATCCTATTTTTCGGCCTTTTTCAGAACCCAATCAAGGTGACCCCAGTACAGCCCAGTTCTACCAGTATTTTCACACCGAGCCCATCAACTCTGAATCAGTTGTGGCTCGTTTTGATGATGGGAGTCCTGCTATCTTGGAACGTAAAGTAGGTGCAGGAAAAGTAGTGCTCATCACCTCCAGTCTTGACACAGAGTGGAATAACTTACCCGTGAAAGCAATCTTTCTTCCAATGCTCTATCAAATAATTCAGTACGTAGCAGCCGAGAAAAAAGGTCAGAAGTCCTTTCTGGTAGGACAGCCTGTACCGCTTGGATTGGATCGTTGGAATCGATCAGGAAAAGAAAAGCTTTTTGTTCAGGTGCCATCTGGAGAAAAAATAGCAGTCAAAAGTAATATATTTGAACAAACTGAAGAACCAGGAATTTATCTAATTCGTAGAGGTAACCGAAAGCAATCTGCGGGTTATTTTGCTGTCAACATAGATTCAAAAGAATCAGATTTAACCCCAATTGACCCAGAAAAGATAAAAGAAAAGTTTGTGGACACATCTGGAGAAACTGAGCAAGTAGCTTCGATAACTGCGACTGCAATTAGCGATAAACTGGAAAGGCGTCAAAAGCTCTGGCGATTTGCTATTTTGGGCGTAATATTGATATTAGTTGGAGAAACGTGGTTGGCCAACCGCACTTATCGATAAAAGATGTTTTTTTTACATTAAAGATCCAAAATCCTTTATTTCAATATTTAAAATTAGATATGCAAATACAATATAAAAACCTGAAAGATCAAATCAAGCAGGTCTATTGCCGTTGGAAAAGAATGATATTATTTAAGGGCATGGCCATAGCCCTGCTCAGTGGAATCGGGGCATTTTTGTTAGCCTTCACACTAGATTCATTTTTTGATCTAAATCAATCAATCCGACTGATGCTACTGATTTTTATTTCTGCGGTAATATTGACCTCAATCTTTTACACAATCGTTCGTCCACTGATGAAGGCGCCCTCCCAGACACAACTGGCTAGATACGTTGAGGAGAAATATCCAGATTTGGAAGACCGCTTGGTCACTGCCGTAGAATTGGGTGGGGAGGAAAATCCAAGAATATCGTCACACCTTCTCGAAAAGCTTTTAGATGACACTCGTTTTCATATCCAAACCCTAAATTTGCCCAAAACGGTCCGTGCAAGAGCTGCTATGCTTTGGGGCACTCTGGCACTTGCAGTCAGTGTTTTTTTGGGCTCGATTATTCTTTCCCATTTGGATCAATTTGTTTCAAACTCGAATCGAATTTTTACACCCTGGAAACTTCCTAACATAATTCATCAATCCCAATTGATTGTTACACCCGGAAACGCCCGCGTGCCTAAAGGCTCGGCTCAGGAAATCAGAGCAGAACTTGCTGGCTTTGACGCAGAATCTGTTATTCTTTATTTCACTATCAACGATACAACTTGGGATAAAAGGGAGATGGATAGAACAGAGCAGAAAGGTATTTATGTTTTCAACTTTTTTGATCTACAGTCCAAAACTAAATATTACGTAAAAACGGATGAATTACTTTCTGAGATTTTTACTTTCAGCGTTTACGATGCCCCCAACATCAAACGAGTGGATTTAACTTACATCTATCCTGAGTACACGGGACTCAAACCAAAGCATGAATTTGATTCCGGAGATGTCTGGGCTCCCGAAGGGACAGTTGTAAAAATAAAGGCTGTATCCAACAAAAAGCTTCAATCAGGAGAGGTTGTGGTGGGAGACGGCCCCAAGCTAAGAACGATTATTTCTTCAGATACCGTGCTGACTGCTTCCTTTACGATTATGCAAGATACCTACTATAAAATTCGTATCACAGATAAAGATAATCTTTCCAACGATCCACCGCCAGAATACTACGTCCATGCTCTTCCTGACCAGCCTCCCATTTTAACGGTAGAAAAACCAGGTCATGACAGCAAAGCTTCAATGGTTGAAGAAGTACCGGTAAAAGTACGAGTTCAGGACGATTTTGGTTTGGCTTCTTTGCAACTGTTTTATACAGTAAATGGAGGAAAAGAAAAAGTAGTCAATCTGAGCACTAAAATTTCTTCCAAAAAACAGCGAGAATCAACTTGGAATGATGTTCTGGAATTTACGGCAGATCACCTATTTTATTTAGAAGATTTTGACGTGCAGCCTGGAGACTTTTTAACCTACCACCTGCAGACCACTGATAACCATTCTTCAGAGACTGTTGAAACAGCATCTTCAGATATTTTTTTTATTGAAATTCGGCCATTTGAACGGGAGTATTCCCGTCCTCTTTCTCAAGGTGCCATGGCAGGCGGTGGTGGATTTGGTGGACGGCTATCCGAAACTCAGAAGGAAATTATCGTGGCCACCTGGAAATTGGATCGAAAAAAGAAGAAGCTTACGGCAGATGAAATGACCGAGAGCACTGACATTTTAGTTGAAAGCCAGAGGAATCTGAAAGAGGTTACTCAAAGCGTTCTTTTTCAAATGGAACAACGATCGCTTTTTACCAAGAAATCTAGTGATGACATTGCAAACTATTATTCTAATGCTGTGCAATCCATGGAACAAGCTTTAAATGAACTAGAGAGAAAGCAGTTAAAAGATGCATTGACGCCGGAGCGGGAAGCTTTTCAGAATTTGTTGCGGGCCGAAGCTCAAATAAAAGAGTTCCAAATACAGAGGGCACAAACTCAAGGAGTTGCCGGAGATGCCACTTTAGAGGAGCTGACCCAGCTATTTGAAGACGAAGTAGATAAGCTTAAAAATAAATATGAAACCCTGCGTCAGAACCAACATCGTCAACAAAATAAAGAAATAAATGAAGCCTTTGAAAAAGTAAAGGAATTAGCGCGGCGCCAGCAGCAGTTTAACCAACAGCTCCGCACCCTGGCACGAAAAGAAATGACCCCTAATGAGAAAAAGCGTCGAATTGAGGAACTGCGTCGTCAGCAAGAGCAGCTCCAACGTGAAACGCAAGAATTAACTCGTCAGATGATGGATTTGCGTCGGCAGGGTTCTCAAATATCCAGAGAAATTCAAGAGAATTTAAGACAGGCATCCTCTGAAATGAGAAATGCTTCCAACAATCTCAGGTATGAAAACACAGATTTGGCTGCGGCTAAAGGAAGGCGTGCATTGAACAATTTAAAACGCCTGGAAGAAAATTTGCACCGAAATCAGAACGAGTCTCTGAGGCAGCAATTCGAATCTTTGGCGCAGAATTTTCAGAGGTTGACGGAAGCACAAAAAGAGCTTACTAAAGAAGTTGAAAAGTTGACGGATGAAAAAGAGAACTATGATAAAAAGCTGCAATCTGTCCAAGAAGAGCAAGCGCGGCTAAAAAAAGAGCTCTTCAAGGCCCAGTCAGATTTACAATTCTTATCAACGAAGGTGCAAAAAGTTAAGAAAAAGGTCTCTCGCGATCTGAAGAAATTATCCCGTGAAATAGCGGGAACTAATATCGATAAGAAAATGGAGAACGCCCAAAAGCTTTTGGAAGAAAATAGGTTGAATTCCGCTTTACAGGCGGAACGGGATATCCAAACAATACTGAATAGACTTAGTGAAAAGCTGAGGAAACTTCAAGGAGAATTTGCGGAAACAGAAGAAGAAAAGATGGATTTAGCTCTCAATCAAACCCAAAAGATTAGAGAGAACTTAGAATCGCTTCAAAGGCAATTCCATAATTTGAACCAGCCGGGAGAAAAGAGAGAACTTAAGGGAGAGCAACAAATGGGTGGAGAGGGTAAACAAAATGTCCAGGCGGGTCCCGGAGAATCAGGGCCGCCTCCACAAAATCTTAATCAGTTTGAGAAGTGGAACGAAGAGCTGGCCCAAGGATTAAAGGATTTGGAATTTATTCGAGAGACGATTCAATCGGATTCCTCTCTGACCAGAGAATTGGCGAAGATTAATCAGGATTTCCAGGATGTATATCGAAATTTTATTAGTGGCAACCCCGAGAAACTACAATTAATTGAAGATAAGATTCTGGTTCCCCTCAAAAATTTGGAAGCCGAGCTAGCCCAAAAGTTGGAATTATTGAAAAACAAAGAGAAATTGTTTTTAGCGCGGGAAGAGAAAATTCCAGCGGAATATAAGGAGTTGGTGGAGAAATATTATGAGACACTTTCGAAGACAAAATAGAATGTAAGAAACCGGATGTTTGATGCAAAAATACTGAAACTTGAAAATGTTTGAATTTTTATTAAAATATAGCCCAGTCGTTTTTTCTGAAGGAAAGATTGCTTATAAATTTTTACCATCTATTTTTGCGTTACTGGGAACCATTGTTGTTTTTTTAATAGTCCTCTGGTTAATTTACAGAGAAACGACGCTTAGAATCAATCGCTTTTTTAAAGGCAGTTTATTAGGTTTGAAGTTCATAGCAATTGCAATTCTACTCGCTGTCCTTTTGGAACCTGTGATTAACGTTTCTACTATCATTCCTCGTAAAAGTTCTCTTATTTTACTCGTGGATGATTCTAAAAGTATGACTATTAAAGATGCCCAGGGTCAAATTACAAGAGAACAATTTGTTACAAATCTACTCGGTAAAAATACAAAACCTGGTCTTTTAGAAAAACTTCGAAAAAATTTTAAAATTCAATTGTACAAATTTTCATCGGAGGTAGAGTCTTTAAAAGATGCAGAGAATATTTCAGCTCAAGGTGTCTCTACCCAATTGGCTAAGAGTTTGAACTTCGCCCATGAATATGGTGCCCATGGCGCTACAGCAGCCGTAGTACTTTTCACCGATGGTGCAGATAATGGAGAAGAAGATCCTTTAGAGGCTGCTGCGTTACTGCAAAACAGCAATCTACCCATCTATGTAGTAGGAGTTGGGAGTGTGAATTTCCAGGATATCGAGCTCTCTAAAGTGGTGGCTAACCAATCAGTCATTGAAAATTCTGTGGTAGAAGTTTCTGCACTAATTAAAAATAAAAGCTTTGAAAACCAGACTGTTGAATTAGAATTAAAAGAAGGAAGCCTACCAGTAAAAAAACAGACCGTGCAATTGCAAGGTACCGGCACGCGTACCAGTATAAAATTTTCGCCTCAGAATAAAGGATTTGTACACTATACCCTCAATTTAATCCCTCAAGAAAATGAATTTATCAAAGAAAATAACATCAAAAGTTTTTTAATTGATAATAGAAATAAGCGGGCAAGAATTCTGTATATCGAGGGGTATCCTCGAACTGAATTTAAATATCTACGTCGCGCCCTGGATGGCGATGAAAGCATAGAACTTATTTCTCTATTGAGGACAGGACCGGACAAATTTTATCGCCAAGGAATCAAGAATCAAAATGAACTGAAAGACGGCTACCCAAAAACCAAAAAGGAGCTTTTTGAATATGAAGCGATTATATTTGGGAGTATTGAATCAGAATTCTTTAGTGAGAAGGAATTAGAAAATACTTTGGATTTCGTTTCCCAACGTGGAGGAGGATTTTTAATGCTTGGAGGCGGGTATTCTTTTGCACAGGGCGGATACCAGGTAACGCCTATTGAAAAATTGCTGCCTGTGGTGCTTCCATTCCAGAATGGCTTAGCAACTCAAATACCCGCTTCATTTCGTGAAAAATTCAAACTGGCTCTGACACCAGAGGGTCTGCATCATCCCATCCTGCAGTTATCTTCCGTGGAATCTGAAAATAAATCAATGTGGGAAAAACTGCCGGAATTAGTAGGCTACAATCCTTTAGGGAGGGCTAAACCTGGTGCCACGGTGTTAGCACTACATCCTTTAAGTAAACTTGAAAATCCCAAAATTATTCTTGCTCTTCAGCGATATGGTAAGGGAAGAACCATGATATTTGCCAACTCCAGTTCGTGGCACTGGCAAATGGGTATGCACCACGATGATAGGAGTCATGAGAGATTTTGGCGGCAGATGCTGCGCTGGCTCGCTCTTTCATCTCCTAAACCTGTGGAACTTAATTTAGACAAGGAAATTTACATCCCCAACGAACAGGTTACTTTAAAAGTGGATATTAGGGACAGCACCTTCACACCCATTGAGGATGCCACCATAAAAGCTCATATTACAACGCCTTCCGGAAATTTGGTAGAGATTCCGTTTAATTGGTCATCTAATGGGAAAGTTGAATATATGGGAGCTTATCATCCTGACAAAGAAGGATTATATCTAGTAGAAATCATGACCTATTCATCGAAAGGGGACTTCCTTGGTAAGACAGAGTCAGCCTTTTTTGTGGAAGAGTCCAAAGTGGAATTTGCCAATGCCCATCTCCAAAATACCTTGTTAAAAAGGATTGCAGAATTAAGTGGAGGAGTCTATTATCACGAAAAGGAAGCGGAACGCCTGCCAGACGAAATTTCGGTTATCCAAAGCAGTTACTCCAAAATGGTTGAATACGATTTGTGGGATATGCCGTTGCTGTTCTTATTAGTGATATTGATTTTGTCAATAGAATGGTATGTTCGCAGGAGCAAAGGTTTATCTTGAAAATAGCATATAGACTCCTCAAAATTAAAATATCTGGGAATTTCTAAGAATAGGGAATATTGTAGAAGGTAGATGGTATAAGGCACAAGGAAAGCCGTTATGTTTACTTATACCTTTTACCTAAAATTATGACAGGCACGAATATTAAAAGATTTTTTGTCGTAGCTCAATTAATCTTTTTTGGGTACAATTCCTTAGCATGGGCGCAATTTAACCTCCCCTTGGGTGAAAGATACGCTGTAATCCTCGGCGGTATTGGCGGTCAGGAAGAGTTTACCAAAAAATATTATTCTCAGACCCGTCGAATGTATAACATTCTTGTGGATACGTTAGAATATAAGCGGGAAAATATCTTTTATTTATTTGAAGTCCCTTCTTACGATTCATTGAAAATTCAATACAGAGCCACGGCCGTCAATGTTCGACGATTATTTAATCAATTGGCCAAAACTATGACACCTAAAGATCAACTGTTTATTTTTATGGTAGGACACGGCACTTATGACGGCGACTGGAGTAAATTTAATTTGGTAGGGCCTGATTTGAGAGACATAGATTTTGCACGACTTTTGGCGGAAATTCCGACCAAGAAAATCATTATTGTGAATACAACCAGTGCCAGCGGGCCTTTTATTGAAAAATTGAGTGGTAAAGAGAGAGTCATAATTACCGCCACGAAAAGCGGTGCTGAGTACCACGCGACAACTTTTGCGGATTTCTTTTTGGATGCCCTGGCCACAGAAGAAGCCGATTTTAACAAAGATAATCGCATTAGCTTGTTTGAGGCCTTCAAGTTTGCTAAGGCAAATCAAGACACCTGGTATGAAGAAAAAAGAAGGCTAAGAGCTGAACACCCACTCTTAGATGACAATGGCGATGGTAAAGGCACACAGGAGTTAGATAACGGAACTGATGGTTTATGGGCTAGTCGGGTTTACCTCGGTCCTATTTCTTCTGAATTAGAAGCAACATTTGAGAAAGTGAAAACTGGCACCTACTCACCCGTAGATAGTCTGCGATTAAAGAAATTTCACTTAGAACAAGAAATCGAAGATTTAAAAGCCCAAAAAAAGCAGATGAAATCTGATGAATATTTCAGAAAATTGGAATCCCTACTGATTCAGTTAGCCAAAGTAAATAAACAATTAAAGAAGTCAAAATAGATCACTCAGTATAGCCATGTGAGTGGAAGTTTGTTTTGGGATATATAGCCCCATTGGTCTGCAAGACCGTTTCATCTTTGCTGTGGAGGGAGACCGAAGTCCCAATGTTACTTTTTGTTCAGGATGAATGTCCTGAACAATCGAGTTGTGATTACCAGAAATAATATTTCGCAAACACATCTAACTTTTTGTGGAGTTCCTCCGCGTCAAGGTATTCGGCAAGCTTTTGAGCACGTGCGATATCCGAAATATTCAAAAAGGCACCATCTTTCAGACTGAAATCGCTTCCTTCATTCCGGAGTCGCCAAGCCAAAAGTTGATGCCCATTGAAGTAAAACTGTAAACGACAAGGCACCCAGGTTGGAACACGCATACTTCGTTTTAGGCATTCTATTTGATGGCTTTGAGCGGATCAATAATTTTGAAGCTTGTCTCTGCAAGAGTCTTTGCATCTGAGGGCAACGTAGTGGGCTCGCCTGTTTTAACGTCTGAATCTAAGGCTTTTTTTGTCTTGATGATGAGTATCTTAGCAACTTGTCCCTTCCAGGCAGGACCAAATACGAGCGATTCCTCCCAATCCTTCTTAGGTGCAGGTAAAAGTTTATTCTCTACGTAATGCTCTTGATCCACATTTTTACTGATTATCCACAACACCCCTGTATGTACTGGTGGATTTAAGGTCCCTCTCAGAGTAATGCGTAATCTTCCATCTGCTAGAATCTCAGGAGAAACCTCTGTACCTTGTTGGGGATTATCAATAGTAATTTTAAAGTCCTCTATCGCACGTCCGGTTTCATCAGTTGCTTGCCTTAGTCCTAAAACAAGAAATCCTATTCCAACTACTGCGGAGAGGATACGCGCTCCTTTATGAAGTTGAGGGATTTTGATTTCTTTAATCTCTAAACCGCCTCCAAAAATTGAAGCAACCACCAAAAGCACACCAGCCGCAACAAGTATCCATCTAATGTCTTGTAAGAATTCCATTAGGTCTCCATTCACTTTAATTGTTTCCTTGGGTGAAATATAGTATTACCTTCTCTCCTTTATTTACTACTGGTTCAATGATACGCAATAACGGGATTTTTGTCAAGTTGAACTTTGGTATCACAAATTGTGATTTTATTACATATCTTCACATTTGTGTCACTTGGCTAAAACTTTAATCCTATCCCCTGGTCTTACAATATCTGTCAATTTCATCCCATTTAAAATAGCTAACTGCTCAACCGTTAACTTTCCTTTTGGATATCGCTTAAGCACATCTTTTAATGTACCATCTCTGGTAACTTTGACGATCTTAACCCGGGTTGGTTTAACATTTTTGGCGGCTCGATTTTTTAGTCGATCAAAATTCCTCATCGTGTATTTAAAGACATTGAGATTACTGATATATTTTGCTTTCGAGCAGAAACCATGGAATACATATATCTTTCTATCTTTTTCAATAAAATAAGAAAGCACCCTGAGCGTTCCCTGCTGTTGCTCAACATCCGTAACTCTGATTTCTGCATTGAGTCTATTTATCTTAGTATAATCCGATTGAATTAATCGACCTTGGGTATTGGCTAAAAACTTATCGGCGGCTTTACGGGCGCTGGGTTCTTGCGAAAGGGTAAATAAAATTGCTGCATCCTGATTTTTATTTACGATTTGAACCTGTTGAGGCGTATTGATCAACTGCCAATTCGCTGGAATTGGAAATTGGAAATCTAGAGTTGGATGGTAAAAATATCCTTTATCAATAAATCCCTGGCGTGGATCATCCCCGAAAATGATGCCATCAATAATTTGTATATATCGATCTCGTTGCACTTTAAACTTGTAAGATGGAAGTTTCTGCTGCCATTCCTTAGCCAGTCTTATCGTGGTAGCTTGGCGGTCTTCTGGATCTGGGTGAGTTGAAAACCAACCGGGCAAATCTTGACCGCTTTGTTCTCGCATTCTGTGGAGTGTACCAAAAAATTTAGACATGTGGACGGCATCATAGCTGATTCGGCTGGAATATTCTATTCCCAATTGATCGGACTGCCGTTCTTGATCACGGCTGAATTTTAAAAAAAGCAATCCCACACCAAGTTGAGCCACATCACTAAAGCGACGAAACTGTTGGGAGAAGGTACTTCCCAAGCCTAATCCAATTTGGGCAAGCTGAGCGCGGGTGTACTGCTTAGCACTGTGCCGAGCGGTAATATGTCCAATCTCATGACCCACAACCCCGGCCAATTCTGCTTCGGAATTCATGTAAGCTAAAATGCCTCGAGTGATATAGACAAAGCCCCCTGGGAGGGCAAATGCATTGATGACGGGACTGTCTAACACTCGAAAATGATATTTCAAATTAGGACGGTGAGAAATTATTACCATCTCTTGACCCAATTGATTTACGTAATCCGCAACTTTGGGATCGTCATAGAGCCCATAGGCCGCCACGATTTCTTTGTCCGCCTCAGTACCAAGTCTAATTTCATCCTCATAGCTCATTAAGCTCAATTCCTTCTTACCCGTCACTGGATTGGTATAGCAGGAGATAAAAAATTGGAAAATGACAGAGATGAAAAAAAGAGAAAAGAGTTTTGATAAAATTTGCTTACCCACATTACCCTCCTTAATTAAAAGTAAAAATAGATTTCTGCAAAATTAAATTAAAGCATGCTCAGAATGGGTATACAGGCTTCAGCCTGCCTATGACAATCTCACCCTATAGGTTGTACACCCTATTTTGCAGCAGCCTGAAAATTAAAAAAGTTGCTAATTAATACCTTATAAATCCTATATAGTTCCCTTAAGAAATATACTATGTTAAACCTTTAATTAACTTTAGAATATTTCAAATTTTAGTTTTATAAAAGGATACATTTCCAATCGCATTTCAATACTTGACTTTTTGTAAAGAGCTACGTATTTTTATTAATATGAAGAAAACGACTAAAAATGGATTGCGACTTCCGAATATGACATTGAGACGGCACAATACATGTTTCAAACCGGACTTTATATCTACGTTGTGTTTTTATAGAGCATGTCATTTTGTATGGCTCTTATGTTAATGGTCAAGCGAGCGAACATAGTGACATTGACATTGCCGTCATCTCTCCATTCTTTCGTGGCCAGGGTATCCGCGAAAGGCAGGAATTTCTTGGTATGGCCTTCGATGATATTTACGACCCCATCGAGCCTTTGGGATATACTCCTGAAGAATACGAGAATCCCGAGTCAGGGACCATGCTGCATGAAATTAAACGCACCGGGGAAGTAATTTACGAAGCTTCTAAAGTCTTAGAATGAACATAGCCCGTTTTTTCATAAGCTATTCCTCCAAAGACAAGAAAATTGTGGAGCAGATGAACCAGAAAATGAAATTCTCTGGCTTTTAGGTATGGCGTGATCAATGGCGGTTGGAAATAGAAGCAGATCTGTCTTTTAAGACTTGTTTGCTCAGATTTATTTTATAGTTTTTTGTGCCTCTCAGATTTTAAAGCAACTCTTAATACCACAATTTTGTTTTTTAAATTAAGAATGACAGGGAAAAAATCAATTACGCTGGCTAAAGGCGTAGCTGAAAAGTCGATATTTAGGACGTGGAATGTCTGTCCTACGTCCTGTATATCCCATGTGGCCTATTGTGATTTTCAAAAAATTGGAGTTTTCGGCCACACCTTTATCATAATCGGGTCTACGATAACCGGTTTCATCAATTATGTTTTAGGATGTACAATGATCGGAATGCCGGGCACAAGTCATGTCGGTCCTTTACCGCCTCTGAGCGAAAGGGAGGTAGCGTTGCGGGAAGTGCTTCGGCAGGATGTAGAAAAACTCGCCGGTGAAATCGGAGAACGTAATGTGCTAAATTACCACAACCTTTCCATTGCGGGAGATTTTATAGAATTATCATTTGAGAAAGCCGGCTATAAGGTTCGGCGGCAAGGCTACAAAGTTGCAGGGAAAACCTGTTATAACATGGAGGTGGAAATTTCTGGAACAGATCAAGGAAAAGAAATCATTATCATCGGTGGTCACTATGACTCTGTGATCAGGAGCCCAGGTGCCAATGATAATGCGACGGGAGTGGCGGCGCTGCTTGCATTGGCCAGGGCATTCGCGGACAAAAAGATTTCGAGGACCCTGCGTTTTGTAGCGTTCGTAAATGAAGAGCCCCCCTTTTTCCGAACGTCCCAGATGGGGAGCTTTGTTTATGCAAAAGAATGCCGTAAACAAGGTGAAAAGATTGCAGCCATGCTTAGCCTGGAAACCATTGGCTATTATATGGATGAAGCTGGTAGCCAGCATTACCCTTTTCCAATTGGATTTTTCTACCCCTCTACGGGAAACTTCATTGCCTTTGTCGGGAACCTCTCTTCACGTGGACTAGTTCGTGAAGTCATCGCCTCGTTTCGCCGTCAGGTCAAATTTCCATCCGAGGGTGCGGCTTTGCCAAGAATCATTCCAGGTGTGGGCTGGTCGGATCAATGGGCCTTTTGGCGAATGGGTTATCCGGCAATCATGGTGACCGACACCGCGCCCTTTCGCTACCCTTACTATCATTCGGCACAAGACACACCGGATAAAATTCATTACGACCATTTAACAAGGGTGGTGGTTGGCCTAAAGCTAGTAGTAGGGGACTTGGTGGGAATTACTTGAAAAATAAATTGCTTTACCTTGACTTTTGAGATAATTCTAATTATTTTTGTTATAGAAATATGGACAAATCGAGAGGACAATCCATGGTTCAATCAACTAACAGCCGCTTTGAACAGGAGAAACAAGCTTATTGGACTATGCATGATGAACTTTTAAAGCGATATTTTGGCAAATGGGTGGCTATTGTTGACGGTAAAGTAGTGGCGTCTGGTGCGAAGAAAATGGATGTGTTAAAAGAAGCATTCAAACGGACGCGAAATGAAGTGGGCTATATTAATCGCGTCGGTTACGAAGAGATGACGCGGCGAAAAACTGTACGACAAGTCGTTATAGGTCGCTATGACGAGATCTATGACCCTCCCATGCCTTTGGTGACTGCCACAGTCCTTAATCCCTTAAGCAATGCGGCGAAGAATGTGGAATTTATTGTCGATACCGGAGCTGACTTGACCCTTGTTCAAGAAGGGATTGCTGATGAGCTTGGCCTATGGAATTTTCAATGGGATGAAGCGGATGTCTCGGGTATAGGTGCGAAACCGCAACGGCGAATGCTTTATTTAGCTATGGTGCAATTGGCCGGACAGGAATTTACGACGACGGTGGATTGCCGAAAAGACTTAACTGAAGACATCCTAGGGCGAGATGTCATCAATGAGTTTGAACTGACCATCTGCGCGAAGCGAGCCTTGGTGCGCTTTGAGTTTGTGCCGGATGCGATTTGAAAGTAAAAAACAAAACATACTTCATGTTCAGCCTGCTGACAAATAAAAGAAGTACATTAGAGAATGTTTGAGTGGAGACTTCCATCGGAAGGTGGGGCATTCCCAAGAATCATTCCAGGTGTGGGCTGGTCGGATCAATGGGCCTTTTGGCGGATGGGCTATCCAGCCATAATGGTGACCGACACCGCGCCCTTTCGCTACCCTTACTATCATTCGGCACAAGACACACCGGATAAAATTCATTACGAGCATTTGACCCAGGTGGTGGTTGGACTGAAGTTGGTCGTGGGAGGCCTAGTGGGAATTGTTGAAAAATAAAAATTTAAGCTGCTTAGGAGTAGCAATTCATTTTCAGTAAAACGCAACTATTCCTTTAAGGATCTTCATTGCTTGACTTATTAGAATATTTTGAATTGGAAAAGATTACAAGCAGGAAAAGCTCCTTTTAAAATTACTCCACTCAAATAGGAAAAATTGTTATGATTCACTATATCTATAGCGTTACTGCCTTAAAAGTTGTAGCACCATATACACTAAATATTCAGTTTGAGGATGGTAGCACTCAAACGATCAATTTCAAACCAATTCTAAAGGGCGAGATGTATGGCCCCTTACTCGATGTTAATCTATTCAATCAAGTCAAAATAGTTCCAGAAGTACACACCCTGGTTTGGCCAAATAGTGCTGATTTTGATCCAGCCACGTTACATGATTAGCCGCACTATGTTGAGAAATTAGAAAAGCGTGCGAAAGAATGGGTTTCTCCTTGAATCCCCATTTAATTAAATATCAAAAGAAAGTCTAGGTTTTCTCACTTTCCGATGATAGAATGAAAAAGCCCAGTGTTTTCATCAGCTACTCTAGCAAAGATAGGAAAATTGCTAAGCAAATCCACTATCAACTGGAATCTGCTGGCTTAGAGTCTGGCGCGATCAGACGCGGCTGGAAAGCGATTGGTCGCGCGAAATTGTATTGGCCCTGACGGGGTTGCAATGTAATTTATTTATTAGTGTGATTAATTAATATCACAATATTTACCTCAAAATCCTGTTGACACCTTCCCTAATAAATCTTATATTATTTCATCTTAAACAACTAATGTTTTTTAACCCCAATATTAAAGCCAAGGATAAGGCAATGTTACATGAAAATCTTCTCATCGACGGTAAATGGGTTTCAGCCCTGTCAAACCAAACCACAACACTTATCAATCCCGCTACCGGGGAACCTCTTGCTGAAGTAGCTGAAGGCGGCTCGGAAGATATCGACGCGGCGGTGCAAAGTGCACAAAGAGCTTTTCATGCTGGCTCGTGGTGGCGTCTAAACAGCCGTGAACGGACGCGACTTCTTTTGCGTTTATCGAATCTCATTCGTGAGCATGCAGAAGAACTGGAAGGTCTGGAAAGCCAAAACGTAGGCAAGCCCATTCGCGAGGCGCGCGATGAAGTGGCTCTGGCTGCTGACTGCTTTGAATACTACGCCGGCGCCCTCAACAAAGTAGGCGGTCAAACCATCCCTGTCGCCGCCTCAGGGGTCAGCTTCACATTTCGTGAACCCATCGGCGTCTGCGGTCTAATTGCGCCCTGGAATTTCCCAATCGCCATTACTTCCTGGAAAGTCGCGCCGGCTTTAGCCATGGGTAACACGATTGTGGTCAAGCCTGCCACACAAACCCCGCTTACGGCCCTGCGTCTGGGAAAACTAGCGTTAGAAGCCGGTATTCCATCGGGTGTACTGAATGTAGTTTCTGGCCCCGGTAGCATTGCCGGGGAAGCTTTGGTCCGCCATCCTCTGGTGCGCAAAATCTCCTTCACCGGTTCCACCGAAGTCGGTTCTCAGGTGATGCGGTTAGCAGCCGATGGCATCAAACGCGTTACCTTGGAATTGGGTGGCAAATCCGCCAATATCGTCTTTGCAGATGCAGACATTGAAAAAGCCCTCCCCTCAGCCGTTTGGAGTGTTTTGGGAAATGCCGGTCAGGACTGCTGTGCCCGCAGTCGTCTGCTGCTGGAACGCACCATCTACGATAAATTTCTGAGCGAATTAGCTGAACTTTTTCAAAAGGTGCGCTTGGGTGATCCCTTAGATGAACAGACCGAGATGGGTCCCCTCATTTCAATGGAACATCGAAAACGGGTGAAAGGGTACCTCGATTTAGGTAAAACCGAGGGGGCATCGCTTGCCTGCGGTGGATATGTACCGGATGAGGAACCGTTGAAACAGGGTGCCTATTTAAGTCCTGCCCTATTTACAGATGTTGGCCCTGAAATGCGTATCGCCCAGGAAGAAATCTTTGGCCCGGTCCTCTGTGCTATCCCCTTTGATACCGAAGAGGAAGCCATCGAGATCGCTAACAATAGCACCTACGGTCTTTCTGGCTCGGTCTGGACGCGAGACCTTGAGCGAGCATTGAAGGTTGCCAGAGCTGTGGAAACCGGCGTGCTTTCGGTGAACTCAGGTCACAGCGTTCATCTGGAAGCTCCCTTTGGTGGAGTCAAGCAAAGCGGACTGGGACGGGAACTGGGGTTGGCGGTGCTGGATCATTATTCCGAAGTGAAAAGTGTTTTTGTTCACGTGGATTCGTAGAGCGATATTGCTTCAAAGGAGGATAAAATATGTCATCATCAAAACTTAAAGGTAAATTAGATGTTGAATCTTTGAAACAAATGATAGCCGATGAGCAAATCGAAACTGTGATTACTGTCTTTCCTGATATTTACGGTCGATTGATGGGCAAGCGCATTGCCAGTCGCTTTTTCGTTGATGAAGTGCTAGATGGAGCTATCCATGCTTGTGACTACCTCCTGGCTTGTGATATGGAAATGGATCCGGTACCGGGGTATGCTTTCACCAGTTGGGATAAGGGCTACGGTGATTTTCGCCTCATTTCGGACTTAAAGACATTACGTCTGGCGACCTGGTTGGAAAAAACAGCCATTGTCTTATGTGATGTTTACAATGAAGAAGAAGATGTGTTAGTGGAAGTGGCCCCACGCACTATTCTGCGAAGACAGATAGAAAAAGCAGCTAACCAGGATTATATCGCCATGGGGGGCTCCGAATTGGAATTGTATGTCTTTAAGGATTCCTACGAAGATGCCGCTTTTAACAAATATATGGATTTGGAGCCGATTGGTGAATACATTGAGGACTATCACATTTTGCAGGGCACCAAGGAAGAGTTTGTCATAGGGGCCATCCGCCATCATATGGAGTGCTCGGGAGTGCCGGTAGAGTTCTCTAAGGGAGAGTGGGGTCCGGGTCAGCAGGAAATTAATTTGCGCTACGCTGACTTCCTTGAAATGTCAGATCGGCACTCGATTTACAAACACGCAGCCAAAGAAATGGCCTTGCAGCATGGGTGTTCAATTACATTCATGGCGAAATGGGATAAGCAATACGCTGGTTCGAGTATGCATCTACACGCTAGTCTTTGGGACAAGTCAGGGATTAATTCGCTCTTCCCCGGCGAAGAGCAGATTGGGCCTATCCAGGCCTCAGCGATATTTCGCTGGTTTTTAGGAGGTTGGATGGCTCATATCCGTGAGGTCTTCCCATTTTACGCTCCCTACCCGACGTCCTATAAACGATTCGTTGCCGGCTCCTTTGCTCCTACGGGGATAGCCTGGAGTTATGACAATCGTACGGCGGGATTTCGTATCGTCGGGCATGGCCCCTCGCTGCGTATTGAATGTCGAGTCCCAGGCGCGGATGCCAATCCTTACTTGGCTTTTGCGGCTACCTTAGCGGCTGGTCTTCACGGCATTGAAAATCAAACTGAACCCCCGCCCATATTTGAAGGGGATGTTTACAAAGCACAAAACCTCCAGCAAGTGCCGCAAACCCTAAATGAAGCCATTACAGAATTGGAAAATAGTACCTGGGCCCGAGAGACGTTCGGCGATGAAGTGATCGAACATTACCTGCATTTTTTCCGTACGGAGCAGCGCAAGTTTGATGAGGTAGTAACAAATTGGGAGCGGGCGCGGTATTTTGAGCGAGCGTAGTGCTAGAAATTCATTGAATTGTATTATTTTTATAAGACAAGAGATCACAAATCCTAATAAAACCAAACGAATAAATGCCGCCAACCGATAAAGCCAATTTCTGACCCGTACGAATGCGTCAACTGCTCAGTGGAATAAAATGCCTTTGGCCAATTATGGTATTACCAATAAAATCTTTGTTATTTATACAAGCCCCGCCTTTCATCACGGAGTAACAAAATTTAGTTCGAATAAGGAGACATTTTGGTAATAATTTCTTTGCCCAAAAAACAAAAATTTGATTGATAATACTATAGATAATACACTTAATTAAGTTTTAATGTAAATTTAAACAATGACAAGATTAACTAACTTACCAATAATTGGTATTACCACTTACAGTCGGAATGAATCCGGTAATTATTATTTACCTAGAAAGTATGTGGATGCCGTGCGAACAGCGGGTGGCGTTCCCATTTTACTACTACCTGGCGAATCCAGCCCTTCTCAATTACTCGAACTTGTAGACGGCCTGATTTTTGTAGGTGGGGGAGACATTGACCCAGCTTTATACGGTGGTTCGAATCATCCAACGATTTCAAGAGAAGACCCCGAACGCGATGCATTCGAATTGGCACTCGCCCGGCAGGCGCTACGTAAAGATATACCGGTGTTGGGTATCTGTCGTGGTTCACAGCTACTCAATGTAGCCACGGGGGGTGATCTTGTGGCGCATGTGCCAGATGAATTTGGTCTCGAAGTTTTACATCAGGGCGAAAATGGTGAGGCGGCAGAGCATTTGGTTCAGATTGCTCCAGAGAGTCGGTTGGCGAAAATCATTGGCCTAACCGAGTTGTCTGTGGTGTCCAAACATCATCAGGGCCTACGGACGGTTACGCCGGTCTGGCGTGTTGTGGCTCAGGCACCGGACGGGGTCATAGAAGCTCTGGAGCATAAAAAGCATTCTTGGTTGCTGGCTGTCCTGTGGCATCCTGAACTTTCATTAGAGGACCCTAGACATCAACGGATTTTCCAGGCACTAATTAAAGCTGCCTCTAATCGAAGCTGTCATTTATAGTCATTGATATTATTAATCATTTTTTCTTGCCCAAAAAAACAAAGATTTAATTGGTAATACTAAAAGGAGATTAATCATGCGTTTAGTCAAAAAAGTTGCTTTAATAACTGGTGCTGGCAGCGGCATTGGCCGCGAATCCGCGTTACTGTTCGCCAAGGAGGGTGCCAAAGTAGTGGTTGCTGACATTCAAGATGAAACAGGTAAGGAAACTGTTTCCCTCATCCAGAATAATGGTGGGGAAGCTGCTTTTATAAGTATGGATGTGTCAAAACCTACCGATGTACAGGCGATGATTGAGTTTGCAGAGACGACTTTTGGTAAGTTGAACGTGCTATTTAACAACGCCGGCATTTTCCACTCCAAAGATAATTCTGTGCTTGAAACAGCCGAGGATGTTTGGGATCTCGTCATAAATGTGAACTTGAAGGGAATTTTTTTAGGTTGTAAATATGGTATACCAGCCCTCTTACGGGCTGGCGGTGGCTCTATTATCAACACGGCCTCCTTTGTTGCTTTGATGGGCGCGGCCGTCTCGCAGATTGCTTATACAGCCAGTAAAGGCGGCGTGCTTTCTATGACCCGCGAAATTGCTGTGGAATTTGCGCGCCAGAATATTCGTGTAAATGCCCTTTGTCCGGGTCCCGTGGAAACGCCCCTTCTATCCAAGCTACTGGCCGATCCAGACCGACGCCAGCGTAGATTGGTTCATATTCCTATGGGACGCTTTGCGCAAGCTGAAGAAGTTGCGAAGGCAGCTCTTTACCTGGCGAGTGATGAGTCTTCTTATGTCAATGGAGCCGCCTTTATGGTGGATGGCGGAATTACGACAGCCTATATTACGCCAGAATAGAAGCAAACGTTATTTCAAATCCTATACACAGAAGTAATTACTAATATATTGAGCTCAATCCACAAGGTTATTTTTCTATTTTAATTTGAGTAGTTTCCGTCCCTCTTGAAAGCGAGATGAGATCGGCTAAAATATGGGTGCTTTCATCTAGCACAGCATCGGGTGTTTCTTCATCTTTTGGTAATTCTTCCCCCTTTTTCAAAGGTTTGAGGCCCTTTGCTTTGCGTCTTTCATTAATCCGAGTAAGACGCCTAGCTTCAAACTTATCCCGCTCTTGTCTACGTTTGGCTTCTTGCAGTGAGATCACATTTTTTGCTTTTTCTTGCTTGAAATATTCAATGTCTGCTGCCAAGTATTGAAATTCAGGATTTTTTGCCGTGCGTTTTTTGGATTTTAGACGCAATGTAGAAAGGTATTTTGCGACCTGGTCCTCTGTATTGAATAATGCAGGCTTTATTTCATCCCAAGGCAGGGCATTGATCCGCGAACTCTCACCTAAATCCATTACATTATAGAGGGATGGAAAGGATATGTCTGGAATTACCCCTTGGTTCTGTGTGGTGCTGCCTGTTATCCTGTAGAATTTAGCAATAGTTACTTTAAGCTGGCCAAATTTTTCTTGGCTAAATTTGATAAGTCTATTTAAATCAAGAAGATTTTGAACAGTACCCTTGCCAAAAGTCCTCCCACCTATGACGATTCCTCGACCATAGTCTTGAATCGCTGCACTAAAAATTTCTGAGGCTGAAGCGCTATAACGATTTACCAGAACTGCCAAAGGACCTGCGTAAACAATATCCGAATCAGGGTCTCTTTCTATTTTTGTACTACCAAAGGAATTTCGTACTTGCACAACGGGACCTTCTTTAATGAAAAGCCCTGTTAATTCAATTGCTTCCTGCAACGAACCGCCGCCATTATGTCGAAGGTCTATAATTAAGCCATCAATTTGGTCTTTTTTCAAATCATTGAGTAACCGACGTACATCCCTGGTGGTACTTTTATAATTTTTCTCACCTCTTTGTTGTGCCGCTAGATCAGCATAGAAAGTTGGAATGGTGATAATTCCCATTTTATATTTTCGACCTTCATGTACAAGTTCTACCGTTTTGCTGTGCGCTTCTCTCTCAGTTAGAATTATCTTATCTCGAACGAGACTAATCTTTTTTGTAGGACTCCCTGGGGTACTTTCAGCGGGAATAATTTCCAAACGAACTGTTGTACCTTTTGGCCCACGGATCAACTGTACCACGTCATCAAGGCGCATGCCGATCACGTCAACCATTTGTCCATCTTCACCCTGGGCTACGCCAATTATCTTGTCATTAGGCCAAAGTTGCTTACTGCGATCAGCCGGTCCCCCTGGAAGTATACGTACAACATTGGTAAAATCATCTTCGGTTGTCAATTGTGCACCGATACCTTCAAAGGAGAGGCTCATATCGATTCCAAAATTTTCCGAAGTTATGGGTGATAAGTAACCTGTATGAGGGTCATAGGTCTGAGATAGGGCATTTATAAAAGACTGAAAAACATCTTCCGAATTTAATTGATTATATCGTTTCTGGAGATTAGAATAACGTTTTTTCAAAGTGGTTTGGATGCCTTGCCAGTCTTTGCCTGCTAACTTTAGATTTAACGCTTCATGCTTCAGTTTTTTGCGCCAAACTTCATTGAGTTCTTCCAAAGTATTTGCATAGGCTGATTCTTCCCGATCTAGTTCATAATATTCATTGATTGTAAAATCAAACTCTTTTTCCAAACGTCTATTAACATATTCAACTCTTTGATCTACTCGTTTATCGAGCGTGTTAAAAATTATATAAGCTGGTTCTAATTTACCAGAGAAAAGAGCATCATCTAGTACATAACGGTATTTATTGAACTCTGCGATATCAGAGGCCAGGAAAAATAAATGGTTTCGATCTAATCTCTGTAAATAAAAGTTCAGGAGTTTTGTCGAAACTGAGTCATCTATGCTTAGGTGATTATAATGATATTTAGGAAGCAATTTGGCCAACACTTTTCCAACTATGGGATGGTACTTGTTTGGTGCCAGCGAATCCGCTGGAAATAGGTTTAAGGTAGAAACCTGTAATATTAATAAAATAGCAATAAACAGTGACAGCCTTCTCCATATGATTAAATATTGTCGAATGTAATTAATCATAATTGATACACTCTCCTTAGGTTAAATCTAATTAATAATACGAAAAAAAATTATGAGTTGTTTTCTAGTGTTCATTTTAAATCCAAAATAGCGATTATTTTAAAGAATATCAAGGATTATAATTCGTATATATTTATATCGATATTTTCTATTGGAAATTTAATTCATGTGGATTTTATAGGAATTGTTGCAGATGGCTCTACCGATCGTGAGGTTTTTTTAGAGATTGTAGAGTGTGTTCTATCTGA
>JBHIAC010000005.1:0-69299 GCA_046758365.1 bacterium | reverse complement strand
TTGTACATTTTCGTGGCGGCGAAGAGAATATTTTAAAAGAGATCAACGTCAGGGATGGCTCTCGTCTCCTGGGCAGGCAAAAAGCTCACTTGATAAGTTCAGATATCGCATACAAGATCTCATCTGTGACGAAAGACGAAGGACATTATGAAAATCATTTTCGTCGAATCATTCGATATACCTCGCTGAAGGCAATTCATTGGATAAATTTCAATCATGATAAGGTGGTATTCAAAACAATACTCAAATGAAGCTTTTTTTAATTAATCGTTTTGCCTTTGTTTGGCGACACCTGAATAGTTTCGAATAAATTACCATAGTATGGTAATCACTATGAAGTCATCAAAACAAAAATCTCATAGGAGTCGTTTTTGGATCCAGTTTGGTCTGATCTGCTATGCGATTTTTGCTCTATTTCCATTAATTTGGGTAGGTCTAATGTCTTTAAAGAGCTATGTAGACATTATTTCCCCTACCCCAAAGTTTATCTTTTCACCGTCACTGGAAAATTACAAAGCAATACTATTCGGTGTTCAAAGTGCGCAATATGAAACAAGTCGCACAAATTTTTTACTCTATTTCAAGAATAGTTGCATTGTCACTATATGTGCTGTCAGTCTTTCATTATTGGTTGGAGTGCCAGCAGCCTATGCTTTGGCTCGATTTCGTTTTCGGTTCAAAGAGGACATTGCGTTCACATTTTTAAGCTTTCGCTTTGCTCCTGAGATTGCGATTATTATCCCGATCTACGTTTTGTACCAGAAATTACAACTCTACAACACCTATATTGGGTTGATCTTGGTTTATCAACTGATTACGCTACCACTGATTGTCTGGATCATTCGCGGATATTTTGAGGATATTTCTGTGGAAATTGAACAGGCCGCTAAATTGGACGGGTACTCATGGTGGGGAGTTTTTACAAAAATTGCCATTCCTTTGGTGAAACCAGGTTTAGCCTCTACGGCAATTTTAGCATTCATCTTTGCTTGGAATAACTTCATTTTTGGATTGATCTTGGGTGCAAAGGAGACCTTTCCAACGACTGTTGGGACTCTTGGGTTTATTTCTTACGAGTCAGTTCTGTGGGGACAAATGGCTGCTGCAACAGTAATTACAATTTTACCTCCTTTGATTCTGGCCATATTTATTCAAAAATACCTCGTGCGTGGACTCACCTTGGGCGCAGTACGTGGTTGAGAAAAGGAAAAATATGTCATCCGTTCAACTAAAAGATGTCCACAAACATTACGGAAAAGTCAAGGCCGTTAATGGGATTTCGTTTGAATGTCGATACCAAGAATTCCTGGTAATTTTGGGTCCGTCGGGGGCTGGTAAGACATCCACATTGAAAATGATTGCCGGACTGGAACCTATTACCCTCGGTGAAATTTTCGTTGGAAAACGCTTGATCAATTTCATTCCACCCGAAAAACGAAACGTTGCCATGGTTTTTGAATCCTATGCGCTTTATCCACACCTCACTGTGTATGAAAACATTGCATTCCCACTTCAATCCAAAAATTCTCGTCTAAGCAAAGTAGAGAGTAACAAGCGAGTACACGAAACGGCGGAATTACTTCAAATAGGTCCTCTGTTAGAACGCAAACCTGCAGAGCTTTCTGGTGGTCAAAAACAGCGGGTCTCGCTAGGTAGAGCACTAGCCAAAAGGACAGAACTGTTACTCATGGATGAGCCTCTTTCACACCTTGACGCCAAGTTGAGACATCATATGAGACGAGAACTGAAAAAATATCAAAGAATGTTGGACACGACCGTTATTTATGTCACTCACGATTATCTAGAAGGACTTGCCCTGGCAGATCGTATTGTAATCCTCAATGAGGGTCGAATTCATCAAATTGGCACTCCAAGCGAAGTCTATAATAATCCATCTGACACTTTTGTTGCATCTTTAATAGGTCAACCAAAAATTAATCTAATTCCATGCCAGGTTCAGGGCCGGCACGACGCCCAGCTATTGCTCCTTTCAAAAGACGGCACGTTTCGAGTCCCATGTCCCTTATCTACCAAAAAGTTGCCTCAAAAGAATGATAGGGTGATGGTTGGAGTGCGACCACAATATCTCCATCTATCGAAAAATCTGGAAAAACCAGGAATGGTTGGAGAAGTTTATGTGAGTGAAAATTTGGGGGTTAAATGTATAGTTGAGGTAAAAGTTGGACAGCAACGGTTAAAAGCTTTAACAGAAAGGCAGGATTACGCCATCGGGCAACCCGTAAAGATTGATGTTCCAAAAAATAGTATCATGCTTTTTGAGCCGCAATTGGGAAAAAACCTATTAATGAACTAAGTCAGCTAATCTCAAAATTAGAACTATGGAAAATAGAATAATGGAATTAGAGTATTGATAATTAATAATGGAGGGTTAAATCATTAACAGGGGTTTTAAAGACTTAGAGCATGGCTAAAATCACGGTCGAAAAGGTTAACAAAATTTACCAGGACGAGAAAACCCATGCCCTAGTAAAGGCCGTAACCAATGTGTCTTTCACTTGCAATGACGGTGAATTTCTGGTACTTTTGGGTCCTTCCGGATGCGGCAAGACTTCGACGCTTCGGATGATTGCCGGCCTTGAAATAATTAGTGCTGGTAAAATATTCATCGGCGAGAAACTTGTCAATAATTTGGCCCCGAAAGAGCGAAACGTTGCCATGGCTTTTGAGAATTATGCGCTGTATCCACCCCTTACAGTGCTTGAAAACATAATATTTCCGCTGAAAGCCCGTGGTATACCCAAAGTCAAAATCGAGAAAAAACTTAAAGAAGTGGTTGAAATATTAGATATTGGAGATATCCTCGACCGGTTTCCTGCTGAGCTTTCTGGCGGGCAACAGCAACGTATTTCTCTGGGTCGCTGCATTATTCGGGACGCAGATGTCTATTTAATGGACGAGCCTTTATCTCATCTTGATTCAGAACTGCGCTTGCACACACGCGGCGAACTTAAACGAATCCACGAGCTATACAAGCATACCGTAATCTACGTGACCCACGACCAGATCGAGGCTCTCGCTCTCGCTGATCGCATAGCAATTATGGATAACGGCGTCCTCCATCAAATTGGTAGCCCGGCGCAAATTTATGAATATCCTGCTAACCTTTTTGTTGCAGAGTTTCTCGGCGAGCCGCCAATGAACTTTATCCATGGTATGATTCCGACAACTAATGGTACATCTCTTTTTTACTCAGATGATTATAACTTAAAAATTCAAGTGCCGGAGAATCTCTCCAAATCGCTACAAGGATGGGAAAATAAAAAATTAGTTTTAGGGATTCGGCCTCACCACATTCAATTGGGTCCTCGACAAGATTTTGCGCAATATCAGGGTGAAGTGGTGGTTTATGAATCCTTAGGTGAGGAAGGTGTTTTAGAAGTAAAAGTCGAAGGTTGTACACTTACCGTGCTTACCGAACCGGAACTTCGATTGCAGCGTGGAGAACCTCTAACAATTTCGGTTGATTGCAGAAGGGTGAATCTTTTTGATAATAAAAGTGGGCAGTCCCTGTTTACTAATTCGCCTCATAAAACATGACACGGAAGCGTTGGGCAGAACCCGTCATGGGTAATATGGCAAGGATGCGGGCATGCAGTGCGAGACACAAGATGAAAGTGCATGCCATGAACTCAAATTTTAGGCACCTACCACAGCGAATTGCCTTGATGTGTGAATTTGTCCTAAAGGCACATTGGAATGTATAAGAACCTGTTTAATTTTTATAATGACGGGAGCTGAGCAATGAGACAAGCAGTCATGACATTGCCAGGTACGATTAAGTTACTTGAAGTATCCGCACCAGAACCGGGTCCGGGAGAGATACTTTTACGCATCCGTCGTATAGGTATATGCGGTTCGGATGTCCATGTCAATCACGGTCGTCATCCTTATGCATGCTATCCTGTTGTCCAGGGCCATGAGTTTTCGGGCGTAGTGGAAGCGGTGGGCGAAGGCGTCACAGGTATAAAACCCGGTAAGAAAGCTACGGCCATACCGCAAATTGTGTGCGGCAAGTGTAGGCCTTGTATACGAGGGGATTATCATATTTGTGACAACTTAAAGGTACAGGGATTCCAGGCCCCCGGCGTAGCACAGGACTTTTTTGTTACGCCCGCGGGAAAAGTGGTACCACTGCCTGATAGTTTCACACTCGAACAGGGCGCGTTAGTTGAGCCGGTATCTGTAGCAGTTCATGCGATGACTCGTGTGTATAATCTAGCTGGCAAGAATGTGGCGGTTCTCGGAGCAGGTCCAATCGGCAATCTAGTCGCCCAGGTAGCTAAGTGTGAGGGAGCCAATGTGCTCATTACTGACTTAAGCAATTTCCGGCTAGATATTGCACGGCGGTGTGGGATCGAATGGCACTCGAATGCACAAAAGGAATCCCTCGTTAATTCCGCTAAACGCGTATTTGGTGATCATGGCTTTGATGTGGCATTTGAATGTGTTGGCGTCGAAGCGACCATGACCTCCGCCATAGAGTCTATTGAAAAAGGTGGAACTATTGTTGTCGTTGGGGTCTTCGGTGAGAAGCCACGGATTAACCTGGGTCTGGTTCAGGATCATGAACTGAACATTATTGGTAGCTTGATGTATCAGTACAGAGACTTCGAGCGAGCTGTTGAATTGATCGCATCAGGAAATATCATTACTGCCCCCCTGGAATCAAAACATTTCCCACTGGAAGAGTTTGCTGCGGCATACAAATTTATCGATGAACAGGAAGACAGGAGTATGAAAGTCTTTATTGATCTCTAGCGGATAATGTCAAAGGACCGAAATAATGAAAGCGTTCGTCATTTCAGAACCGTATAAGGGAAGAATTGAAATCATCCCATACCCAAAGCCAAAGCCGGGGGAGATAGCTATTCGGGTTAAAAGGGTCGGCATTTGTGGTACCGATTTTCATATTTATGAAGGAGCCTATATGGCTCGTTATCCCATTATCCCGGGGCACGAATTTTCTGGAATCGTCGATCGAATTGGAGAAAGTGTCATAGGCTGGGAAATAGGCGACCACGTTACCGTAGACCCTTCCCTATTTTGTGGTCAATGTCAATTCTGCTTAACTGGGCGAACTAATCAATGTGAGACTTTTGGTGCCATTGGTTTTACGGCACCTGGTGCGCTTTCGGAGTATGTTGCTGTCCCGGCTCAAAAAGTATTCAAACTGCCCGAAACGCTATCTTATGAAGAGGGGGCGTTTGTAGAACCCCTGGCTTGTGTGGTTTATGGGATGCATCGACTGCAGCTTAAATTTGGTGACCGGGTACTGGTCTTTGGTGCTGGCAGTATTGGCCAACAGCTCATTCAAGCCATCGCACGCGCCGGGGCCTCTGAGTTGGTAGTAGTGGACATTTCAGAAGCAAAACTCTCCTTAGCTAAAAAATTTGGAGCCACCAAAGTAGTTTTGAGTAAAGATGTTGAACACGAATTAGGTAAGAATAATTATCCCTATGGCTTTGATGTAGTGGTTGATGCCACGGGGATTGCCAGTGTCATTCAGCAAGCCTTTAATTATTTGGGACCGACAGGCAAATACTTGCAGTTCGGTGTAGCCCCTAAAAATACCGAAGTGAAAATTAATCCTTTCGAGCTTTATCATAAGGATTGGACCTTTATTGGCTCGATGGCAATTAATCAAACTTTCATACAAGCGCTAAACTGGCTAAAAGAAAAACGCATTAATGTCCTAGCATTGATCAGTAAAACCATTGAACTTGAGGAGTTACCAATATTCCTAGCTAAACCCAAAAATCCAGTTTTGCTTAAGATACAAATTAAAATTTAGGGGGTAGAAATCTTGGTCCTGATCGAAATTTGCTAAGTAAAATTAAAAATGAAAACAACCCCTTACACTTTTGTAGGAATTGGTGAAATTTTATGGGACTTATTCCCTAATGATAAGCGCCTTGGAGGTGCTCCGGCAAATTTTACTTACTTTGCCAATGTGTTGGGAAACCATGGCATTGTGGTAAGTCGAATTGGTGATGACAATTTGGGAAATGAACTTCGTGCAAAAATGCAGGATTTGGGGCTGACCCCAGAATACTTGCAGATAGACACCAAGTATCCTACTGGAGTAGTTAACGTAACATTTACTTCAGCAGGTCAGCCTGATTATTCGATTAAGAAAAATGTTGCCTGGGATTTTCTTGAGTGGAATTTATACCTTGAACAATTAGCCAATAAAACCGATGTGGTTTGCTTTGGAACCTTGGGACAAAGATCCAGACAATCCTCACAAACCATTCGTAGATTTCTCAAGAATACGCGGGAAAATGCGTTACGGGTCTTTGATGTAAATTTAAGGCAGCTATATTATTCAGCGGAGGTGTTACTTGAATCTTTGGCATTATCGCAAGTTGTCAAGCTCAGTGAAAAGGAATTGTGGACATTAGTGAAAATCTTGCACCTCAAGAAAGATCAGGAGGCAGATCTTGCACAACAATTAATTCGAATCTTTGATTTATCATTAGTATGCATCACAAGGGGGGCTTGTGGAAGTCTCCTAGTGAGCAAATCAGAAGTCGATGAATATCCTGGTATTGAAGTAAAAGTGCAGGATACGGTTGGCGCAGGAGATGCGTTTACCGCTGCTGTAGCCCACCATTGCCTGCGGGGTTCGAATTTAAAAATAATCAACGAAGTGGCTAACCGCTTAGGGGCGTATGTAGTTTCGAAGGCTGGTGCGACGCCAGTAGTTGAAAATGAATTGATTGAAGAAATAGCCTTATGCGATTAATTGTATTACTTCTTCTCGCGGTCCTGTTCATTGTCTTATCGACAACAAAGTTTAAGCTCCATCCATTCATTTCTCTCCTTTTAGCTGCCCTTGGATTTGGGCTTTTTTCTGGTATGCCTCTCAGCAATATTGTTATCTCCATTTCAGACGGTTTTGGTGCTACCATTGGATACATTGGTATCGTCATCGTGGCAGGTACCATCATAGGGACATTTCTTGAAAAGTCCGGGGGTGCATTTACTATGGCCAATAGTATTTTAAAGGTTACTGGTAAAAGGAATGTACCTTTTGCTATGGCTATTACAGGATACATCGTATCGATACCTGTATTTTGCGATTCCGGCTTTGTGATTCTGTCTCCATTGAACAAGGCCCTTTCAAAAAGTGCTGGAATTTCCCTCGCTGTAAGCGCGATTGCCCTTAGCCTAGGACTATATGCCACCCATACGATGGTTCCGCCCACACCCGGTCCCATTGCTGCTGCAGGCATTTTGAAAGCCGATATTGGACAGGTGATTCTCCTGGGGATAATCGTTTCTGTTCCAGCCTTAATAGTGGGCTGGCTGTTTGCTGTAAAATTTGCATCAAAAATTTATATCGATCCCGAACCTGAATTTTCAGAAAGAGAAATTCAGGAGAAAATGGAATATGCACCAGCGGTATTTAAAGCATTTATCCCTATTGTTCTGCCAATTTTCTTGATCGTACTAAAATCAATTGCCGACTTTCCTACAAAGCCATTAGGTGATGGGTTACTGAGTCAGTTGTTCGCTTTTATCGGACATCCTGTTATTGCCCTTTTGATTGGGGTATTAATCGCTTTTACGCTACCAAAGAAATTTGATAAAAAAATGCTTTCCTCTTCTGGTTGGGTAGGCGACGCACTAAATAAAGCAGCGATCATAATCTTAATTACCGGGGCTGGAGGTGCTTTTGGTAAAATCCTTCAGAATTCAGGCATCGCCAAAATATTAGGCGAGAATATTGCAAATGCAAATTTAGGCATGTGGCTTCCTTTCTTAATTGCTGCAGCTATTAAATCGGCACAGGGCTCTTCGACTGTGGCTATAATAACCACGGCTTCTCTAATGGCGCCTTTGATGGTTTCACTTGGCTTCGATTCAACAATAAGTAAATCACTCACGACGATCGCAATAGGTGCAGGGTCTATGGTTGTTTCTCATGCCAACGACAGTTATTTCTGGGTCGTCTCTCAATTCTCAAATATGGATGTTAAAACTGGATACAAACTGCAAACGTTAGGAACCCTCGCTGAAGGGGTAACAGCGGCCACAATTGTCTGGATAATTAGTATCATCTTACTGTCATAAACGTGGAGGGAACCTGCAAATGGATAAATTCTACTTTTGGAAAATGATGCTATTGATTCTTATCTTATTTATTATTGTTCCCTTTCTATTCTCTAATTGTTCAAATGGGAACTCAACAGATGAAGACCAGGGAGACCTCGTGGCTCCACTTGTTATTAGCGAACCTGTAAAACACGATACCGATGATCCTGCTATATGGTTGCATCCTACTGATCCCTCCAAGAGCTTGATCATTGGTACGGACAAAAACGCAGATGGGGCTTTGTATGTTTTTGATCTGGATGGTAAGATCATAGAAGAGAAAACTGTCCACGATCTTAAACGCCCTAATAATGTGGATGTCGAATATGGTCTTGTACTGAATGGAGTTCCCACGGACATTGCAGTGACAACAGAAAGATTAGCGAATAAAATTAGAGTATTTAGCTTACCGGACATGATTGAAATTGATAAGGGAGGCATTGAAGTTTTCGCGGGGGAATCACAGCGAGCGCCTATGGGCATATCGCTTTATAAAAGAGGATCAGATAGCGTAATATTTGCAGTGGTAGGGAGAAAAGAGGGCCCCAAAGATGGCTCTTATTTATGGGAGTATCGTTTGGAAGATGATGGAACCGGTAAAGTCATGGGCACAAAAGTGCGTGAATTCGGTATCTGGAGCGGCAAGAAGGAGATCGAGGCTATTGCGGTTGATGATGCGCTTGGATATGTTTACTATTCCGATGAGGGACTCGGTATCAGAAAATATTATGCTGATCCCGACGTGAAAGATGCGAATTCGGAATTAGCCTTGTTTGCTACGGAGGGTTTTGAAGAAGATCAAGAAGGCATCTCCATTTATGCTATAAACGATGGAACGGGCTACATTATTGTGTCCGATCAGAGCGCCAATGAGTTGCACATTTTTAGAAGGGGGGGAGAACCTGATGATCCTCACAATCATCAACTTGTGAAAATAGTAAAAGTCTTAGCAAACAACAGCGATGGTTCGGAGGTAACGAATGCGATCTTGAATGATACCTTTCCTGTTGGCTTATTTGTAGCCATGTCAGATGATAGAACTTTTCAGTTTTATTCCTGGGAGAACATTGCAGGCAAAGATCTTGCGATTGCCCCAAATGGCCAGCGATAAGATCATCAGATTCTAATATTCTTATGGGGGAACATAACAAATACTTATTTTAAATTGAGGAAAAACAATGAGATGGTCTGATATAAGAAGACGCTTACTTGTCGGCTGCATCATAGCCGTGTTGGTTTATTCTATAAGTCAATCGTTTGCGTCCTCCACCAAATCTAACAAACCCCAATTGGTGGTTCTCATCGCGATTGACGCGTTCCGGTTCGATTATTTAACTCGATTTGAGCAATATTTTTCAGACGGTGGATTCAAGTTACTCTTAAACCAAGGGGCGAATTTTACCAATGCTCACATTAATCATTTTCGAACTTCAACAGCCCCTGGTCATACGACTATGTTAACCGGTGCTTATGGATACACTGCCGGTGTAATAGACAACGAGTGGTGGGATAGGAATTTGCATAAAAAGTTCAATTGTGTTGAGGATTCAAATTCTTTTTTAATTCCTGTAAAAAATCATGTTCGTAGGGAAGGCCGGTCTCCTAAAAATCTACTGGTCACAACCGTTGGCGATGAACTCAGGCTTTCTAACAATTTTAAATCAAAAGTTATCGGTATTTCATATAAAGACAGGGCCGCAATACTAACAAGCGGTAAATTAGCCAACGCGGCTTATTGGTTTGATGATAGTAGCGGGGATTTCATTAGCAGTAGTTACTACATGAAGGAACTACTACAATGGGTTCAAGAATTTAATTACAGGAAATTGCCTGATCGATATTTTGGGCGCAAATGGGAAAAGATATTGGATGAGGAAGCCTACACACTTGCTCGTGAAGATGACTTTCCGCACGAATTAGACTATAAAGGTATGGGTATTGTCTTTCCACACACAATCAACGGTAATCAAGATAAATCTGGGATTGATTTTTATAAAGCGTTCGCTCAATCACCATTCGCGGATGAGCATTTATCGACTTTTGCTAATGCACTCATTGAAAACGAAAAACTTGGTGAGGACGAAGTTACCGATATTTTGACAATTAGTTTTACCGCTACGGACCGAATAGGCCATCAATTCGGTCCTTATAGCACGGAGATGCAGGATCAAGTGCTTCGAATTGACCGGGTATTGGAAACTTTTTTTAGCTATTTAGATGTTAAAATTGGTTTGCGTAACATAGCCATCTTGTTGACCGCTGATCATGGGAGCGGTCCTATTCCAGAATATATGGCACGATTCAAAGTGGATGCTGGCAGGGTTGATAGTGAAACCATCCCGGAAGGTGAAGACTCGATTATTATTCCAACAACTGTCGACTCAGCTCTGGACCAGAAATATGGGTCAGCCAATTGGGTGGAAGCATTTATAAAGCCTAATGTTTATTTGAATTACGAAGCAATAAATCATAAAAACTTAAATTTGTCCAAAGTTGAAAGGGTGGCTGCCAAAGCACTAACTCAAATTAAAGGCATTGCAGGAGTGTTTACCCGAACACAACTTTTAGCTGGTAGATTCCCTGATAATGAAATGTCCCAAAGGGTTAGCAATCAATTTTATCCAGAACGGAGTGGAGATCTTATAATTTACAATAAACCATATTACACAATAAGCGCATATAAAAATAGCGTGAACAAAGGCGCTGATCATGAAACCGGTTACGACTATGATACACACATCCCATTGATTTTTTATGGAAAACAATTTAAGTCAGGTACTTACAGTTTCCCTGTAATATTGAATGATTTGGCACCCACACTTTCATACATTTTGGGAATTTCTTTTCCTTCAGGCAATGAGGGAAGGGTATTATATGAAGCTCTAAATTAATTTATATATAGTGACCTAACAAAGTTTTACTGTTGTCTTATTATTCCCAATAAAATATCTGGGCGATCTGTAATGATCGCATCCACACCATACGAAATCAGATTACGCATTTCTTCTGCATCATTGACTGTCCACACATGGACTTCTTTGCTGTGTCGGTGAGCCTTTTTCACAAATTCTTCGTTGACCATATTTTTCTTAATGCTAAACAGATCAAATTCAGCATTAAATATATCCTCCTCTGGCATGTTACGAAAAATATAGCCAGTTTTAATCGACGGATTGAGTTGTTTTACTTTACGGACAGCTTCGCGGTCAAATGAAGTAATTATGCATTCAGGCATAAAATTTTTTTCCAGAACTAAATTAACCACCTGCTCTACTAAGGATTTCTCGTGTCCATTCATCTTCAATTCGATATTTAATTTCATTTTACCGTGTACCGTATCAATCACCGATTCTAAGGTTGGAATGGGTTCACCGGCATAATCTGCATCAAACCACGAGCCCGCATCCACACCTTGCAGATTCTTTAAGGTCATTTCCCAAATATTACCCGTTGCATTTGTTGTGCGTTCCAGAGTTAAATCGTGAAATAATATTAAACTACTATCTGCAATTTCCTGAACATCCAATTCTGCGTAATCCGCTCCAATCTCCATGGCTTTGAGCATGGCAGCTATGGTATTTTCGGGTGCCAAACCAGAAGCTCCCCTATGCGCAGTAACGATTACTTGTTTGCTGGACTGTTTATTGCCACCCTGACAGGCAAATATACCAAATAATAAGAAAGTAAACATACAAACAATCATGTAATTTTTCATATCATTCTCCTACTTTATAAGATTTATTTTCTAATTGAAGTAACTTGAATTTTATGCCGATCTGCCATTAAACTATATGTCAAACATTTCTGTTTTGATAATTGGTTTAATTTTAAAGATATTTTTTTAGAAAAGCAATATGAATATATTTACATATTCGTTGAGATTTTGATAATGCATCAAAAATTCTTCACTTTGAGCTTGACATTTATACAAAATTTTTTAAAATAAGGATTTATAGACATACAAGCAAAACGTAGGAGGGAGTAATGGCTGTTTTCGGTTTTCTCGACTGGATGTGGGTCATACTTTACCTTGTGCTGATGATAGTCTGTGGCGTGCTATTTTATCGGCTTGGAGAACGCTCGGAAGCTGATTTTTTTCTGGCCGGTCGTGGACTCCCTTGGTGGTTACCTGCTTCATCTGTCTACGCCACACATACGGCTACTGATACGCCAATATGGGTGACCGGTGTAATTTATCGGTATGGTCTTGCAGGTATTTGGTATACCTTCTTTTCCGCGTGGTGCGCCATCAGTGCCTTTGTTTCCACCCGCATCTTTCGACGCTCGCTTGCCTATACCCAAGCAGAGTGGAACACTTTGCGTTTTGGTGGACTAGGAGCGGAGCTGCTACGTGGCTGGATTGCAGGGTGGCAGGTTTTCATGAACATGTTTATTCTGGGCTGGGTCGGCATCGCTATGGGCAAAGTCTGCAACCTGGCCTTCGGTTGGGATACCTGGATCGGACTGGTAGTTTTTTCCTCAATTTGTGCAATTTATGTATTAGCGGCTGGCTACTGGGGCGTGGTGATGGCTGATTTTCAGCAAGGCCTGGTGGCCCTTTCGGTAATTTTTATCGTATCGATTTGGGGAATTATAGCCGCAGGCGGATCTGGAGCTATCGTTTCTAAGTTAGCCAAGATGGGCGAGTCTTGGCGTTTAAATCCTTTTGCTTTTACTGGTTGGATTAGTGGAGATTTTCCAGTAGCCTGGTTTCTCACCATGATTATCATCGCTGTGCTTGGTGGCTTTGGCATGGGCACTAGCATTGATTGGTATGCGGAGGCGCAGCGGATTCAGTCAGCCAAGACCGTCCGTGATGCCAGCTACAGTATCTGGTGGGGTACGGCCTTAGTACTCATTCGCAACTCCGTATGGGCTGTGGCAATTCTTGGATTTTTTGTGTTATTTCCTAATATTGAAAACGCCTCCGAATACGAGTTAGGTTGGTTTCGTCTTGGCTTTGATTACCTGCCGGCAGGAATGGTGGGATTCTTTTTTGCTGCCATTCTGGCCATCCACCTCTCCACCATTTCGACGCACCTTAATCTTGGGGCTATGTATGCTACCCGCGATCTCTACCAACACTACGTCAAATCAAACGCTTCAGAGAAAAACTTGATCTGGTGTGGCCGAATTTCAACTTTCATCCTTTTGCTAGGCTCCATGGTGTATGGTCTTATGATGGAGGAAATTACCAACTGGCTCATCTTTGCTCTTTGGCTTATGGCTGCCGGTATTTGGTTGCCCAATATTCTACAAGTAGTCTGGTGGCGGTTCAATGCCTGGGGATACCTATCATCATGGATTGCTAACCTTGGTCTAAGTTGGTTAGTTGTGTGGGTTTTGCCGGCGTTCGGCATACTGCCGGAACTACAAGATTATCAGCAGTTTTGGTTGCTCATGCTGCTCGGTGCGATGATATATATTCCCGTTACTTTATTAACCAAACCAGAAAATATGGACCATTTGGTCAACTATTATGTCATGTCACGTTCACTTGGTTGGTGGGGACCCGTTCGCCGTGAAGCCGAACGTCGTGGCCTCATCCAGGAGCTGGCTAAGATATCAAAATTAAGGAGGGCAAAAAATGGCTTGGATTCGACGTAAGTGGACACCAATTGCGGCTGATGAGTGGACTAGGGAGGACTGGATTGCAATTGTGCTTTCTCCACTGGCCTATCTAACCCTAACAATTGGCGTAGCATTGAGTTTCCTTCTCCTGTGGTGGGGCTTTTTGATTCTGGCAATCGCCATTGGTCTCACCATTCTAATGCACTGGGTCATTGATCCAAAATTGAAAGTACTATCAAGAGAATATGAAAAACACCAAAAAGAATATCTCGCAGAACTTGAAAAATCAGTTCGCTGGGAGGAATCGAAATGAATGAGGGATTTGCCATGGTAATCGGCATGTCGATTGCCTACTTTGCATCGTTTCTAGGGTTGATTCTTGCCTGGATTTCTTATCGAAAACATCATCGTAAGGAAGAAAAGAAATGAAAGCCGTTATACTATTAATAGAAACTGCACGGGTGGGCAGCCCCATTCTGGGGGTAATCATACCCGGAGTCATTCTAATCATCTCTTTAGTGTTGACGTGGATGTTGTATCGGCATTTTTCACGTAAATAGATTTAAAATAGGATAGCGGTGATAGGAATTCAATGAGACAGGTTTGAATCAGCTAAAAACAGTGGCAATTTAATGAAGAGGTACAATGGTTTCGTCATTATCTAGACAGCCAGCTCGGAATTATACGGTGTTGGGGCTGGACGTGGGGGGTACGAAAACTGCGGTAGTCGAGGGTACGCGGGATGCCCAGATTTTGCAACGCTTCGAGATGGCTACGGAAGGACATCGGCCGTTCGATCAATTTTTCCCACAGATTGCCAAATGCATAGAACGTGCAATCGAAAAAGCAGGGCGTTCGGGGCGTCAAGTGGTTGCGCTGAGTGTGTCTATTGGCGGACCGCTGAGTATTAAGGAAGGGGTACTGCTGAATCCACCACATCTGCCCGGTTGGCATAATGTCCGACTAATGGATTTGTTAGCTAATCGATTTTCGGGTTTGCCGGTTTACATCGAACACGATGGCAATGCAGGAGCGTTGGCGGAGTTTCAATTTGGGGTAGGGCGGAACAAGCGAGACCTGCGCCATCTCATTTTTTTGACCTTTGGTACAGGTTTGGGAGCTGGACTGATTATCAACGGTGAAATTGTACACGGTGTAACTGACACCGCCGGTGAGGTCGGGCATTTCCGGCTAGCACAGGAAGGACCGGTCGGCTATGGAAAGGCGGGCTCATGGGAAGGTTTTGCCTCGGGGGCCGGGATGGTTCAACTGGCGTGCCAAATGTTTCCAAATCGCTGGTCTGCTGAAACAACAATTTACGATCTAGTCAACGCGGTGTTGGTAGAAGACCCTGAGGCATTGATGGTAGCCGCTGATGTGGGAACCTGGCTAGGCCGTGGTATGGCGCTCTTGATAGACGCACTAAACCCTCAGATAATTGTGCTTGGCTCACTGGCGGTAGTACTAGGTGAGCGAGTATTAGCTTCGGCCCGGCGTGTGTTGGCCGAGGAGGCCTTGCCGCAGGCGGTTGGTGCATGTGAAGTGCTGCCGGCAGCGTTGGGAAAACGCCTTGGCGATGTAGCTGCCCTGATGGCAGCACTCAATCGCCCAGAAGTAGTCAAAATGTTAGAAGTAAAGCCAGTATGAAGGCAATCAAAATTGCAGAGTACTGTAAACCTCAATTTTTTGAAATTAATAGCAGGCCACGTAGGATATACAGGACGTAGGTTGTATTACCAACGTCCTAAAAGTCGACTTTTTGGCTACACCGCTAGGAGGGAGAAATGGCTGTATTTGCTTTTCTGGACTGGATATGGATCATACTTTACCTTGTGCTGATGATCGGCTGTGGCGTGCTTTTCTATCGGCTGGGTAAGAGATCTGAATCCGACTTTTTTCTGGCTGGACGTGGACTCCCTTGGTGGTTACCCGCTTCATCCGTTTACGCTACCCATACCGCAACCGACACGCCCATGTGGGTGACAGGCGTGATTTATCGCTACGGCCTGGCTGGTATCTGGTATACCTTTTTTCCGGCGTGGTGCGCCATCAGTGCCTTTGTTTCCACGCGCATCTTCCGACGTTCGCTAGCCTACACCCAGGCAGAGTGGAATACTTTGCGTTATGGCGGTTTGGGCGCTGAACTTCTACGTGGCTGGTTCGCTGGTTGGCAAGTATTTCAGACTATGTTCAACATTGGTTGGGTAGGTATCGCCATGGGCAAGGTCTGCAATCTTATCTTCGGATGGGATATCTGGATTGGTTTAGTTGTTTTTTCCTCGATCTGTGCTATTTATGTTTTAGCTGCTGGCTACTGGGGCGTGGTAATGGCTGATTTCCAGCAGGGAGTAATTGCTCTGTCGGTTATCCTCATCGCATCGGTTTGGGGCATCATTGCCGCAGGAGGGCCGGAAGCCATTGTCTCCAAACTTACCGACATGGGTGAGTCATGGCGTTTGAACCCATTTGCTTTTACGGGTTGGTTTAGTGGAGACTTTCCTGTAATCTGGTTTATCACCATGCTCTTTATCGCTGTGCTCGGTGGCTTTGGCATGGGTACAAGCATCGACTGGTACCTGGAAGCTCAGCGCATTCAATCTGCAAAGACTGTGCGCGATGCAAGTTACAGTATTTGGTGGGGCACCGCCTTTGTTCTTATACGCAATTCCATTTGGGCTGCAGCCATCCTTGGTTTTTTCGTTTTATTTCCTAATATTGAAAAAGCCTCTGAGTACGAGATGGGTTGGTTTCGTCTCGGCTTTGATTATCTACCGGTTGGTATGGTGGGCTTCTTTTTTGCAGCAATTCTGGCCATCCACCTCTCTACTATCTCATCTGTGCTTAACCTTGGCGCCATGTATGCCACTCGCGATCTTTACCAACACTATGTCAACCCAGACGCTACGGAGAAGAATCTTGTCTGGGTTGGCCGCTTTTCAACTCTCGTCATCTTAGTGGGCTCATTTGTTTACGGCCTAATGATGGAGGAAATTACCAAGTGGCTCATCTTTGCACTATGGATCATGACGGCTGGCATCTGGCTGCCGAACATCCTGCAGGTTCTCTGGTGGCGTTTCAATGCCTGGGGATATCTATCTTCATGGATCGCTAATCTTGGCCTCAGTTGGTTAGTAGTTTGGATTTTACCTGCGTTTAGAGTCCTGCCGGAGTTGCAAGATTATCAACAGTTTTGGCTGCTCATGCTGCTCGGTGCGTTTATCTATATTCCCATTACGCTATTAACCAAACCAGAGAATATGAACCATTTGGTTAAATATTATGTGATGTCACGGCCGTTAGGCTGGTGGGGACCAGTTCGCCGCGAAGCAGAACGTCGCGGTCTTGTTCAAGAACTAGCTAAAATATCAAAATAAGGAGAAAATTTATGGTAAAGATAAAAATGTCATCTGGACTGCTGACGTTCTGGTTGATGCAGTTCATTTTATTGGTCATGCAAATTCAGGCTCAGGAGAAGATAAAAATCAAATTCTGGCATGCTATGAGCGGGAGTCGTCTCAAGGCAGTGGATAACTTGATCAAACGATTCAACAGCGACCATCCTAATATAGAAGTGCAAGCTCAATTCACAGGCTCATATGCGGAAACGATGACGAAAGCTATTTCTGCTACTAGAGCTGGTAATCCTCCACATATCTTTCAAGCCTATGAAGTAGGTACACAGACCCTGCTTGATAGTAGAGCGTTTGTTCCAGTATTTGAGCTCGCCAAACCGGGTGATATTGATTGGGGCGATGTGATAATCCCGATCCGAAACTACTATTCAGTCAAAGGAAAACTCTACTCCATGCCTTTTAACTCATCCACAGCCATACTCTATTACAATAAGGATCTTTTCAAAAATGCGGGACTTGATCCCAATCATCCTCCTACCTCATATAAGGAGATGAGTGAAATGGGTAGAAAGATTATAGAGAGTGAGGTCACTCCCAATGTGCTTTCTTTCGGCTGGCCGGCCTGGGTCTTTGAACAGATGCATGCACTCCACAATCAATTCTACACCAATAATTCCAATGGTCGCGACGGCAGAGCGACTGAGGTGCTTTTTAATCGTACGTTCGGGGTAAAAGTCCTGGAACAATGGGTACAGTGGGCTCGCAATAAAATCTTCATTTACGGGGGACGCGAATATTCAGCAAATAAGGCTTTCCTCTCCGGCCAGATTGCCATGCTAATTCAATCAACTTCTTCTGTTGCCTCTATCGAAAAAGCCGCCAAATTTGAGGTAGGGACCTCATTTCTTCCCCGTTTAGAAGGGTATGATCGGGGAAACTCAGTTATTGGTGGTGCCACCATCTGGGTGATGAAGGGTTCATCAGAGAAAGAACTAAAGGCTATATGGCAATTCCTGCGCTGGCTAATCCAGCCGGAAGTAGCCAAACAATGGCACCAAGAAACTGGCTACTTCCCTTTGACTATCAGCGCAGTTAAGAAACTCCTTGATGAAGGGTGGTTTTCCAAACATCCTAACCACCTTACAGCCTTTTTGCAAATTCTGTCTGGGAACAACACACCACAATCCCAAGGCGTCCTTCTAGGGAATTTTGTTCAGATCAGGGACATCGTAGACAGTGCACTAGAAAAAGCATTCCAGGGGGCCCGAACACCAAAAGAAGCACTGGACCAAGCGGCAAAAGAGGCAAATCGCATTCTCAAAGAGTATAATCAGCTCTATCAGTAAAGAATTCGGTTTAATATAGGCTAAGATTTTGCTCTTTATTACTGGATTGGGAACTTAAATACTGAAAGACACTGGAAAGGTTTTCTGAGCAGAAAGCTTTTCGAACTCATGTCATTGATTAAAATCTAATATCTTCAATTAGAATATTACTAAAATACCTTAAAATTAATAAATACTCAAAATAACCTAGCACCTATTCAGTGATATTGAGTGTTTTACAGGTTTTTTTTTGAATCTTAGTTAATGAGGAATTATGCAGGGTAAATTTCCGCAAAAAAAACTCCCGTACTTACTTTTAGCGCCATCGCTGATCATCGTCATCGTCTTTCTAATAATTCCGTCAATTCAGTCTCTCTACTTGAGCTTCTTTCGCGTTTCGCCTTTTGGCGAACGTCTTATTTACATTGGCCTCACCAACTTTATCCATCTCTTTACGAACCCTGATTACCTAAATAGCCTGGTGATTACCCTAGTCTTCACCGGCGCGGTTGTAGGTTTGGGGCTGGCAATTTCGCTTGGCATCGCCCTGTTAGCCAATCAGTCGATACGAGGCATTTCGTTTTATCGAACCGCTCTCATCTGGCCTTATGCGCTTTCTCCAGCCATCGCTGGCACCATCTGGGCCCTGCTTTTTGACCCTTCCACCGGGGCACTATCCTACTTCATTTCTTTGATAACAGACACGATGCCGAACTGGCGCACCAACGGACATCTGGCCTTGTCCATTGTCACTGTGGCCGCTGCCTGGAAAATGCTTGGATACAACGTGATTTTTTTTCTAGCCGGGCTGCAAAATATTCATGGGGAAATTCTGGACGCCGCTAAGATTGATGGTGCCAGAGCGTTTACCCGATTCTGGCATATCATATTTCCGCTACTTTCTCCAGTTACTTTTTTTCTATTTGTCATGAATTCCCTCTATGGCTTCTTTGAGGTTTTTGGCCTCATCGATGTTATGACTCAGGGCGGGCCAGGAAATGCTACCGAGATCCTGGTATACAAGCTGTACAGAGAGGGATTTGTGAATCTCCGCACTGGCTTTGCCTCAGCGCAGTCGATTGTGCTATTCGTTTTTGTGGCTATTTTAACGCTCTTGCAATTCCGCTTTGCCAGACGCTGGGTATTTTATCGCTAAAAAGGAATTAGTGTGAATCGAAAAGGTTACTTAAATCTATTGACGCATGTTTTACTGATTATTTCAATTCTGGTAATTGCCTCTCCAGTTATCTATGCCCTAATCGTTAGCACACAAAATTTTCAGGATGTCTTCGCCTTTCCTCCAAAATTTCTTCCAGGTGGCCATCTTATCGAAAATTTTGCTACCGCCTGGGAACGCGTTAATATGGGACGACTCATTTTCAACAGCATCTACATATCAGTAGCCGTGGCCCTTGGAAAAATCATTCTGTCGATGTTAGCCGCTTTTGCTTTTACTTATTTTGGGAAATTTCGGGGACAGGGGTTCTGTTTCGTGCTAATCTTGATTACTCACATGCTTCCGCTTCCCATTCGAATTGTACCGATGTTTGAACTCATGCAAAACTTTCAGTGGGTGGATACCTACTACGCCCTTACCATCCCATTCTTCGCCAGTGCCACCGGCACCCTGCTTTTCCGCCAGTTTTTTCTTACCGTACCGCTTTCGCTTTCGGATGCTGCCCGAATCGATGGTGCCGGACCCATGCAGTTCCTTACCCGGATATTGGTACCTCTTTCTCGTACCAATATCACAGCTCTTTTTTTGATAGAATTCATCTATATGTGGAATCAATATCTCTGGCCGCTGGTCGTTACGAACTCGAATGATATGCGTGTAGTCCAGATTGGCATCAAGATGCTGCTCGCCAGTGAAGCCCAAGCGGCAGAGTGGAACGTAATCATGGCAGGTACTATTATTGCCCTTCTGCCTCCCTTAATTCTGCTTTTATTTCTTCAGAGGAGCTTTGTGCGAGGATTTGCCATGCAGGAGGAAAGGTAGTATATATGAATCAATTCAATCAAAAATTGGCTATCCCGAGCCTGCTTGGAAAGACAATTCCCTGTACGTGTGGGGTCAAGCATGTTATACCAACCCAGGACGTGATCATTAAAGAGGGAGCAATTGAAAATATTGCTACCTGCTGTGAGTGCCATCTCCCTGGCAAACGAATTCTTCTGGTTGTGGACAAGATCACTTGGAGTGTCGTTGGGAAGCAAGTTACGGAAATCCTAAAAAAGGCGGGTTATATTGTAGAAGTTCTATTCATGCAAACAAGTGCGAATGGGAGCGTGGTAGCGGATGATCAAAATGTAGAATATGTACGAGCTGCTATTCATCCGTCCATCGATTTCCTAATTGCCGTAGGGTCAGGGACCATTAACGATGTAGTCAAGCTGGCCAGTTATCAGTCTGGTCGGCGATATCTCGTCTGTCCTACGGCGCCTTCCATGAACGGCTACACCTCAAGTATCGCCGCCATCATGAGTCAAGGAATTAAGTACACCATTCCAGCTCATTCGCCAGTGGTCGTGGTGGCTGACCTGCAGATTCTCGCAGCGGCGCCAGCAGCGATGCGATTAGCAGGTTTAGGTGATCTTATTTCAAAACCGGTATCCAACGCTGACTGGAAACTCGCTCACCTGATTAAAGGGGACTATTACTGCGAGTGGCCGTTACGCATAGTAAAGGAAGTAGAAGTGGCTTGCCGAAGCCACGCGGCTGCTATCGGAAGCGGCGAGATGAAGGCCATCAGAATTCTGACCGAAGCCCTTATCCTTTCAGGTTTCTCCATGGTAGTCGCCGGTTCGTCCAGCCCTGCCTCGGGAGGGGAACATCTCATTTCGCACTACTGGGATATGACCGCGCAGTGGTATGAAAGGGAGGAAAAACTACACGGAGCACAGGTAGGCGTAGCAACGCTCCTCACATCCAAGCTATTCGAAAAACTTCAGCAACTTGATCCTAAAAAAATCAATATTGCTACACTTTGTGACCATTATCTAGATTGGAAGAGCCAAGAGAGAAAACTTCGGAAAATCCATGGTCCTCTCGATTCAGAAGTCGTAATTGTGGCAAAGAAAAAATATCTGACTCTTAAAGAAAAAGAAAAGGAATGGGCCTTCATCATAGAAAATTGGCAAGTCATTTGGCAGCAACTTTCTCCCATCCTCATTCCTTCAGCCGAAATTCGGAAAATTCTTCTTAAAGCAGAGGCTCCCACCACCATACGAAAACTCGGCATCAGTGCTGAAGAGTTGCGTAAAGCCTTTCTCTATGCAAAAGATATACGTGATCGCTATACGGTGCTTGATTTTGCCCACGACCTGGGTGTATTGGAATCCCTTTGTGATGAGATTCTAACAGAGAGTGGAGTACTTGATTGAAAATGAAACAATTTTTGATAATAATTTGATAAATTGGTTAATTTGGCAAAGATGATTTTAAAACCTCGCCACGTTAGATTTATCAATCAATGTTGTACCCGTATCAATACGTCTATCAATAGATTCTCCCTGAGCTGCTTTAAGTGCGGCTAAGAAAGCCTGCTTACCCATATTATATGGATTCTGGGCAATAACAGCAGTCAATCGCCCTTCTTTCACGGCTTGGATAGCTTCTTGGCCGGCATCAAAGCCAACTGTAATTATTTTATCACTAAGATGAAGTGCATCGATGGCCTCAAGTGCCCCAAGTGCCATCTGATCGCTGGTTATAAACACCGCATCTAGTCCTGGTTGCGAGGTTAGAATATTCTCCATGACCGTAAGGGCCAATTCTCTTTCGCTGTTTGCAGGCTGTAAAGTCACCATCTCGATGTCTTTTGCGCTTTGGATAGCTTCTAAGAATCCGGCTACGCGATCCTCGTGCGTTTGCACACCGGGAATTCCTCTAATCACCGCTACCTCACCCTTTCCATTCAAAGTTTTTACAATGTATTCACCAGCCAACCTGCCGCCTAATCGATTGTCAGTACCAATATAGGACAATTTATTTGGCCAGTCTATATCGGTATCCACAGTTATTACAGGAATATTCCGCGAGTGCGCTTTGTCAAAAACGGGAATAATTTCTGCCATCCCGCATGGCGCTACGGCAAGAGCAGAAACATGCTTTAAAATTTGGTCTTCAAGGATATTAACTTGTTGATCAATATTAATCTCACGTGTCGGTGCTAAAACAGAAAGTTTGACATTGGGATAATCCTTTGCTGCATCCATGGCGCCGACTCGTAATGTTTGCCAGAATTCGCTATCCATAGCTTTGGTCACGATGGTTATTTGCAGCCTTTGCTTTTGTTCTCTACTGCAGGTTATCATAAAGAGGGATAAGAGCATCGCTAACAGGGAAATAATCGCCTTGTATTTTATCATTTGAAAACCTCCTTTTTTGTTAGATACCTTAAGCTTTCTTTTTAGTAAGTCTCTGTCGTAATACATCAAACCACACGGCCCACACAATTACAGCCCCGATGACAACCGTCTGCCAATAAGTTGAAACATTCAATAGATTTAGTCCATTGCGAAGAACACCCATGATTAAGGCGCCCACTAAGGTTCCCCAAACGGTGCCCACACCGCCGAAAAAGCTTGCTCCACCAATAATGACGGCCGCGATGCTGTCCAATTCAGCGCCCATGCCAGCTAATGGGTAGCCGGAATTCATACGACCTGCTAAAATAATGGCTGCGATTGCAGCCATAGTTCCGCTTAGAGTATAAACCATAACCAATCGCTGCTTAACTGGGATTCCAGAATAAAAAGCTGCTTGCTTATTACCGCCGATAGCGTAAATATCCCGTCCTGCAATGGATTGATTAAGAAAAAAATGAGAAACTAGGTAGACAAACAAAACCAAGATAACCGGCATGGGAATGATACCAATGGAAGATGCCCCCCAGATGCGAAAGCTGTCAGGTAAATCTGATATTGGGAAGCCGCCTGAAATAATAAGTGCCAATCCTCGAGCTACGTTCATGGTTCCAAGGGTAGAGATGAAAGGATGTGGAAGTTTTAGCTTAGTTAGCAGAATGCCATTTAGCCAGCCGACCCCAATGCCAACAGCGAAACAGCATGCTATACTGCTCGTTATTGGCCATCCTGCCTTTAAAGCTTTGGCTACAATAACAATACAGAGACCGAGTATTGAGCCAACAGAAAGATCAATACCGGCAGTTATTATGACCAACAGTTGTCCCAGAGCTAAAAGCGCATTTACAGAGGATTGTCTAAAAATATTTAGTAAATTATCAATAGTGAAAAAATAAGGTGAAGTAAAACTCAGAATGATTATCAGAACCACTAAGGCAAGCAGAGGTCCGAGTTGGCGTAACCATTTCATACTTCATTTCCAAGTTCATTTGAGCTATGCAGACCGATAGCCATTTCCATAATTTTTTCTTGTGTAGCTTGTTCGATGGAAAGTACACCAGCCATTCGACCCTGACACATTACAATGATGCGATCACTTAATCCCAACAACTCTTCAAGTTCAGAAGAGACGATGATAATTGCCGCGCCTTCTTCTGCTAATTTGCGAATCAAGAAATATATTTCACGTTTCGCACCTACATCGATGCCGCGCGTGGGCTCGTCAAAGATCAAAATCGTAGATTCCGTATTTAGAGTTTTACCAATGGCCACTTTTTGTTGGTTGCCACCACTGAGTCTAAAAACGTCCTGATGAATTGAGGATAGTTTTACTTTTAATCTTGAGATGAGTTGTTCAGAAGCTTCCTCTTCAAGTTTTTTTAATCGCCAGCCCCATTTTGTTCCAAATTTAAGTTGCGTTGCCATCGATAAATTAAACAAAACGCTGGCTTCTGTAACGAGACCCTTCAATTTACGATCATCAGCGATTAAGCCAAGACCTGCTTTTACTCCCGCTGTCGGTGAGTTAACTTTGACTACTTCACTATTAATTTTAATACTTCCTAACTCCAATTGATTAATCCCAAAAATGGCTTCCATTAATTCTGTCCGGCCGGCACCCACCAAGCCGGCGAAACCCAAGATTTCTCCTTTGTGAAGGGAGAAACTTACATTGTAAAATTCATTTCGCCGAGTTGCATTTTCGACTTTTAGGACCAGAGGGCGAGCTGTTTCATACTTAGTTGGGATTCGAGCTGGAAATTGTTCGCGCAATTCTCTACCAACCATGCCACGAACCACAGTGTCCATATCCAGTTCGGAAATTAGGCAAGATTTAATAAGTTGACCGTCGCGCAAAATTGTAATATGATCTCCAACTTGAAATACTTCCTCCAATCGATGTGTAATGAAAATGATACACACGCCCTTTGTGCTTAAGGTCCTCATACGAGCAAAAAGTCTGTGAGTGTCCTGATCTGAAAGTGATGAGGTTGGTTCATCAAGAATAATGAGCTTAGCCTGTTGAGCCATGGCGCGGGCAATTTCCACCATTTGCTTTTCAGCAATAGACAGATCTTCGATGGGATTATTAATGTCGATTGTAAAGTCAAGATGTTCAAAAATCGCCTTAACTTTATTTTTCATTTCAGACCAATTGACAAAACCCATCTTATTGCGTAACAATCTGCCGAGAAAAATATTCTCAAAGACAGATAGGGAGGGGATAAGGGAAAGTTCTTGATAAACCATGGCAATCCCAGCATTGCGGGCATCGATAGGGTGCCGCCAATGTTTAACCATTCCGTCAATGTGAATTTCACCATGATCAGCATGTTCCACACCAATTAGTATTTTCATGAGCGTCGATTTGCCTGCGCCGTTTTCGCCAACAAGTGCGTGTATCTGACCGGCATCAATTCGTAAGCTGACGTCGTTTAGCACCAAATTACCTGAAAATGATTTCGAGATGTTTCTAAGTTCAACCTGCATGTATTGATTAATTAATTATATTTGAAATAAAATTCAAGATAATTCGGATAGCTTTTTGACTATTGCCACGGCTTGGATAAAACTCAAAACCTACTACTCCATCATACTGCAGTGTTTTCAAAAGAGACCAGATGGATCTAAAATCGATGTTGCCTGAACCTGGTTCGTGTCGTCCGGGTTTGTCGGCCATGTGAAAATAACCGATGTAATCGAAATTATCTTCGATGTCACGGAGAATATTCTCTTCCATCATAGCCATGTGGTAAATATCATAAAGTACTTTAACGCGTGGATGATTAATTTCTTTGATGATTTGAAACGCTAGCTGTGAGGAATTAAGAAAAAAGCGCGGATGATCTAATATATCATTTAACGGTTCTATTGCAATTTGAAGATCGAGATTTTCTGCCAGTTCGCTGACCTGGATGCCACAGGCGATGATTTGTTTAACTTTCTCATGAGACGTAAGCGGTGTAGAAATAGGTACCGCACCACCATCTTCAGCTAAACTTTCACTGAGAAGCATAAGCGTAGAACAGTTAAGGCTTTTAGCAAATGCTGCGGCTTCAGAAAGTTCTTGCAAAAACGATCTACGCTCATACGGATCGATCATACCAAATTGGCGATTACCACTCATATTGCTTAAACTTATATTCAGCTTCTCCATCTGGTGTAGTAAAACATCGGAGTCTTTATCGCGCCAACCCCAAATCTCGATTGACTCTATGCCGTCCTTTTTAGCCGCGGTTAGTCTTTCGATGAAGGGACATTCGGTATAAAGTGTTTCCAGGCAAAATGAAAATTTCATATGTTTAAATATTTCTTTATAGGGTTATCATTGTATTCTCAGACAATAATTAAATGTAATTTATAAAATAAAAAACGACTTTTCAAATAAAAATCTTGACAACAATACAATTATTAATTACATTTTACAAAATTTTTCCAATCAAATCCAACCTCATTAAAAGAACGCTTGAGACTGCGGTGTGCATACATTAGTGATTAGAGAGATTTTCAGTGGCTATAGCATCACTAAATGATACCTTTCTATTAAATTTTGTAAATTAAATCATCTAATGTTGTTTTAACTAAAATTTATTTTAAAAGGAGAAGGAATGACAATGTCCAATCATTTGAAATTTACCACCTCTAGTATTTTAATATTTACATTCTGTGTATTATCGGCCGCTCACGGGCAATCCAACAAACAGCCAGTAAAAGACAACCCATACAGTGTTTCTATGACCACAATAAACGAATTGTCCAAGCTACATTTTTCGCTTGGTGATTTTTATATCGATCTTTACCGGGTCGGTGCCACGAATAAACAAGAAAGTTATAAAAATGCAATTAAAAACTTTAAAAAAGGATTGACCCTGGATCCTCAAAATGTATACTACCATAATCGTTTGGCTTATGTTTATCACTTAAAGCGTCGCTTGAAAGAGGCCAGTGAAGAATATGTAAAGGTTTTAGAGTTAGATCCACCTCAGGAAGTCAGCGACAAAGAATTTGAGCTGGTATTGAAATTAGCTCCCAGGGTATATACAAATCCTAAGGAATTTTTCATATTAGAAGATTTGGCGGTAATCATGCATCCTGAGAAACCATTCATTGAATATAGTTTTTTCTGGGACGATGACCACGATAATCCTGATGACAATGATCCAACTGATCACGAAAAAGTATGGATAGAATATGATCGCAAAAATGGAGAGGTTGTTAATGTTTATACTTATTTTCATCGAGCTGTTTTAACTACAACAGAAGCATTAGAAGAGGCTCGGAAACATAACAATAGGGCACGCATTAATGTGCAGTGGGGAGGACACGGTTCGCTTCCTGTTGGGTGGGAAAAAATTCCAACAGAAAGTATTTCTGTTAAGTATGCTAATATAGAAAAACCTGACACCATTATAGATATGAAAACCAGATATGAAAAGCATGTAAAAAGTATCAGAATGCCTAACCATCCATTAGCCAAAAATTGGCCCAAAAAGTTTGACGGAAGTTGGAAAGAATACATAACATTTGATAAATTCGTCGATCTGCCTAAAATGATAAAAAAGAAAAAGATGGTCATGAAAAGCCGATGGTCGAATGCTGTAATAGATCAATATTTTCTTGCTTACCAATTCTATCCTAAAATAGAATGGCCTACAGAGGTGCCTTAATCAATTTCTAAAGCTCATAGAATACCACGAAGAATGGTTAATGATTAAAATTCAAGAATCATCTGAAAAAGAGTTGTTAATTGATTGATTATTTTAAAATTAAAAATTATGCACTCATTTTATTCGCGAAAATATTCAAACGAGATATCTAATTAAAATTTACTTTATTTGATAATTTAAAATTAAATTAATGTCGAAAGCCTGCTTTCATACAAATTAACTTTAGAATAGTGCAATATTAGGATGAGTAACAACGTAATTCTTGAAATGAGGCATATCGGGAAGACCTTTCCCGGAGTCGTTGCGTTAGACAATGTCCATTTTGAACTTCGTAAGGGTGAAGTGCACATCCTATTAGGAGAAAACGGAGCCGGAAAGTCTACACTAATGAAAATTTTAAGTGGAGCCTATCAAAAGACAGAAGGACAAATTTTTTTAGATGGTAAAAAGATAGAAATAAAGAATCCAAAGCATGCGCAGGATATCGGAATAAGTATTATTTATCAGGAATTTAATCTAATACCTCACATATCGGTAGGAGAGAATATTTTTCTAGGACGTGAACCTATTCTCTATGCAGGAGTAATTGATCAGAAAATATTATTTAATTTAGCACAGCAAATTTTAAATGATTTAGATGTCGGAATAAATGCTCGCAAATTAGTTAAAGAGTTAGGGGTAGCCCAACAACAGATGGTAGAGGTAGCCAAAGCAATTTCGTTCGATGCTAAAATTCTTATCATGGATGAACCCACTTCAGCCTTAACCGAACACGAAATTAATGAGCTTTTTTCCACTATTCGTAAGCTAAAAGAAAACGGTGTTTCTATAATTTATATTTCTCATCGAATGGAAGAATTATTTGAAATCGGCGATCGGGTTACAGTCCTCCGCGATGGTAAATATATTGGTACCAAGAAAATCAGCGATGTTACCACATCTGAGCTTATCCGTATGATGGTCAATCGAGAGCTAACAGAAAAATTTCCCAAACAAAAGACGATGATTGGCAAAGAAGTTTTACGAGTTGAAAATTTAAATGGAGATGGGATATTAAAGAATATTAGTTTTTGCTTACGCAGGGGAGAGGTCTTGGGTATTGCTGGTCTTCTAGGTTCAGGTCGGACGGAATTAGCAAGAGTGTTATTTGGTGTTGATAAAATTGCATCAGGTAAAATTTACATCAACAATAAACTTCAAATCATTAAATCTCCTCGAAAAGCGATTAATTTAGGAATAGGTTATTTAACTGAAGACCGAAAGACGCAGGGATTAATATCAATTTTACCAGTGAAGGAAAATATCTGCCTTCCCAACGTCGAAAGATTATCTAAATTTGGAATTATTCGAATTAAAGAAGAGGAACAAAGGGCATACGAATTTGTAAAAGAACTGCGAATCAAAACACCAAATTTGAATCAAAAAGTTATATATCTGAGTGGAGGTAATCAACAAAAAGTAGTACTCAGTAAATGGCTTTGTTGCCAGGCTGATATCCTTATCTTTGATGAACCAACCCGTGGGATCGATGTAGGATCAAAGGTGGAAATCTATCAATTGATGAATCGGCTTACGGAAGAGGGCGTGGCCATTATCATGATATCATCAGAATTACCTGAAATTTTGGGAATGAGTGATCGAATTTTAGTTATGCATCAAGGTAAAATCAACGGAGAACTTTCTGCTGAAGAAGCAACCCAGGAAAAAATCTTGCACTATGCTTTAGGGGAGGAAATTGACCTTTAAAGAATTCTTCTTTCATTATGGACGACAATTCGGAACCTTGTTGGGACTTATTGGTTTGTCTATTGTTCTTTGGATTTTGACCCCTTATTTTTTAACGATTTCAAATTTACTAAACGTTGCACAGCAGACTTCCATCAATGCAATTATCGCCGTGGGTATGACTTTTGTCATTATTACTGCTGGGATTGATCTATCGGTTGGATCTATTTTGGCTTTTTCTGGGGTTGTTTTAGCTAGCGTATTACAATTAGCCTTACCTCTACCCATAGCACTTTTGGTGGGTTTAGGAATTGGTTTGTTATGTGGGATAGTAAATGGCTTACTAATCACGTATGGTCGGCTTCCACCATTCATTTCTACTTTAGGGATGATGAGTGTTGCCCGGGGTGCTGCCCTTTTGTATACTCAAGGGCGACCTATTTCAGGATTTTCAGAAGACTTTCGCTTTTTGGCCACAGGTGAGATTTTTCATATCCCAACGCCTGTAATTATTATGATCGGGGTCTATCTTATAGGTCACTTTCTATTAACCCGGACAAAATTGGGGCGGTACACGTATGCGATAGGTGGTAATGAGGAAGCCGCAGTTTTATCTGGGGTGAACGTAATATTTTATAAATCTGCAGTTTATGGACTATGTGGAATGTTAAGTGGATTGGCTGCAATAATTCTAACCGCTCGATTAAATTCTGCCCAACCCATTGCAGGTATTATGTATGAATTAGATGCCATCGCTGCCACCGTCATAGGCGGCACTAGTTTAATGGGCGGTGAAGGAACGGTATTTGGTACGCTAATTGGCGCTTTAATTATGGGCGTTCTAAGAAATGGTCTCAATCTTTTAGGCGTATCTTCTTTCATTCAACAGACTGTAATTGGCTCTGTGATCATTGCTGCGGTATTAATGGATATGGCCTTGAAGAAGCAAAGAAAATAATTTAGACTTCTGCAAAATAGGGTGTACAACCTTTAGGTTTAGATTGACATAGGTAGGCTGAATCCTGTACACCTATTTTGAGCATGCTTTAAATTAATTTTGCAGAAGTCTTAAAATAATTAAAAAAGGAGGGAAGGCGAATGAAAGAGTCTTTGATATTTGCTATTTTTTGCGCTTTGTTCATTGCTTTGATAGGATGTCAGCGAGGAGAAAAACAAACCGTAGATGGCCTTACAATAGCGCTAGTAATGAAAACGTTAAATAATCCTTTTTTTATCGATATGCAAAAAGGAGCTGAAGAAGCTGCCAATAAATTAGGCATCAACTTGATAATTCAAGCGGCTGAGCGGGAGTTGGATGTAGAAAAACAGATGCAAATTATCGAGAACCTAATTCAAAGAAAAGTAGATGCGCTTTGTCTGACCCCCAGTGGTTCAAAAGAAATCGTGCCAGCGATTGTTAAGGCAAATCAAATGGGTATCCCAGTTTTAATATTAGACACTCGTGTGGATTCCACCACCTTGAATGAAGCTGGGGGGCAAATCGCTACTTTTATTGGTTCGGATAATTTCGAAGGAGGCAAAATCGCTGGAGAATATATTGTAAAAAGACTGGGTGGCAGAGGAAAGGTGGCTATACTTGAAGGCATTCCAGGGCATGAAACAGGTGATTCCAGACTGAAAGGCTTCCATCAAATTGTTGACAATGTACCAGGAATTGAAATTGTTACATCTCAAACAGCAAACTGGGAAAGAGATCAAGGATTTAATGTTTTTCAAAATATTCTTCAATCCCATCCTGAAGTCCAAGCCCTTTTTGCTTGCAGTGATTTGATGGCATTGGGGGCCATCGAGGCTATTGCTGCTGCAGAAAAAACCGGGGAAATCATCGTAGTGGGATTTGATGCCTTTACTGAGGCTCGAGAAGCTATTCAGAGAGAAGAGATGACAGCTACCATTGCGCAACATCCTGAAGAAATGGGTAGGCTTGCTGTAGAAAATGCCTATCGCTTGATTAACAAGGAAAGTATACCAGAAAATATCCCTGTCAAAATAGAACTAATTACAAGGTTAGAATAATAATGAATAAAAAAATAAATATAGGTTTAGTAGGCTTAGGGCGGTTAGGAAGCAATTACGCCAATTATATTAAGTACCGCATTCCAAATGCAAATTTGTTAGCTATATCAGATATAAATGAAAATCTTGCCAAGTCATGCGCAAAAGAGTTAATTGTATCTAAATATTATAAAAACTACCAAGATTTGATTGCTGATAAAGAAATTGATGCAGTTGTGGTTGTCACCTCAACCAGTACACATAAAAATATTATCGTTGAAGCCACAAAGCAAAGAAAAGCAATTTTTTGTGAAAAGCCTTTAACCTTGTCTCTTAAGGAAGCCTATGAAATTAAGCAAGCCATTGAAGATACTGGTGTATTTTTTCACATGGGTTTTATGCGAAGGTTTGATAAAGGATATGCAGCCGCAAAACGTAAAATTGATGGAGGAATGATAGGTAAACCCGTTGTTTTCAAATCTTCTTCAAGAGATCCATATCGCCCCAGTCTTGAATATACAGACCCTAACATTAGTGGTGGTTTATTTACCGATATGGGTATACATGATTTTGATCTTGCTCGATGGTTTATGGGAGAAGTAAAAAGCGTTTACAGTATGGGGGGTACCTTAGCCTATCCTGAGATGAATGAGATAGGAGACATTGACAATGGAATAACAAACATTAATTTTGTAAATGGAACATTGGGGGTAGTCGATTTAAGCCGAAATGGGGTTTACGGATATGATATCCGCACAGAAATTTTAGGTACCAAGGGGACGTTAAAGATTGGGTATTTAAGGGAAACACCAATATTAGTCATGTCTAAAGAAGGAATCTCTCACGACACAGTTCCATACTTTATGGAACGTTTTGGAGATGCTTATATTGCACAATTGCAAGATTTTGTCGCAAAGGTCTTGAATGAGAAGGAACCATCGATTACATGCGCTGATGGTATTGCAGCATTACAAATCAGTTTATCTGCTAAATTGTCATTTGAACAAAATCGTCAAATTGAAATTCAAAAGCTCAAGTTAAATACTTAATTTTTAACTGTTATTTACAAATAGGAGAATGACTATGAAAGGATTAATATTAGAAGCCCAATGGGCCCCAAGGAAGGATTATAGCCTTTCGGAATTTGAGAAAAAAACAGGCAAGGCTATTACCGGCTCCAGCATTTGGCGGCATCCAAAATTAAAAATTGATTCTGTTAACGCTCCTACACCTAGCCCCGATGATGTTGTTATTCGTGTAAAATATTGTGGAGTCTGTGGTTCTGATGTACATTTTTATGAAACAGATCAAGATGGTTATATGCTTTATCCTGGTCTTACAAAATTCCCTTCAATACTTGGGCATGAATTTTCAGGAATCGTAGAAGAAGTAGGGAAAAAGGTCCAAGATTTAAAGCCTGGCACCCCTGTGACTTGTGAAGAAATGATATGGTGTGGTCATTGTGTTCCGTGTCGGAATGGTTATCCAAATCATTGTACAAATCTAGAAGAAATTGGATTTACAATTGATGGCGCATTTGCAGATTATATTGTTGTCGGTTCTAAATACTGCTGGCCAGTAGACGCTTTAGTGGACCGATATGGCGATTTCGACAAGGCCATGCAAGCGGCCGCTTTTTGTGAACCAAGCTCTGTAGCCTACAATGGGTTATTCATACGTTCTAGAGGATTTAAACCCGGAGCTTATGTGGTAATATACGGTGCAGGGCCAATAGGATTAGCTTCGATAGCCCTATCGCGCGCGGCTGGGGCTGCAAGAGTTATCGCTTTTGAGGTATCAGAAACTAGAAAAAAATTGGCTAAAACCATGGGAGCAGATGATGTTTATGATCCTGTGGCTTTGGCTAAAGATGGTACCAATCCTCGTGATATCGTTTTGGAGTTAACCAAAGGTGAAGGTGCGGATGTGCAAGTAGAAGCCGCAGGCGCCATGAATAAATCTATTCGTGAAATGGAAGCATCTTTGGCTATTAACGGCAAAATTGTCATTATTGGTCGTGCGGCTGAACAAGTTCCTATGTATCTTGAAGCCTTACAAGTTCGCCGCAGTCAGATTTTTGGCTCCCAAGGCCATTCAGGGCATGCAATTTTTCCCTACGTGATTCGGATGATGGGTTCAGGACGAATCGATATGACTAAAGCGATAACTTCCTTACGTCCATTAAATGAAGCCGTTGATGCCATTGAACATTTATCAAAAGAACGTGCGGATGGCAAGATCATGGTTAAAATATCCTAATTTTATTAAATATGGATAAAAGTAAATTTCTGAATATTGTGATAAATCGAATATTTAATTAAAAATTTACGCAATTTGTACCCTTGTGTTAATATTTTTAAGAAGGATATTAAACTAACATGAAAGAAAAAATGCTTGCAGCAGTGTTTGAGGGTGAAGGAAAGCTTGTGGTGAAAGAAGCGCCAATTCCTAAAATTGAAAAAGATAATGAGGTACTTCTTGCGGTTCGGGCCACTGGGATTTGCGGCACTGATTTGCATATTTTATCTGTACCACCTGGACATCCCGCCAATCCAAACGTCATTCTTGGCCATGAATACACCGCCAAAATCATAGAGGTCGGCTCAGCAGTCACCCATCTGAAACCAGGTGATCATGTAGTGATCGATCCCAATCTTACCTGTGGGCATTGTATTTACTGCTTGATGGGTTATCCCAATAGCTGCGAAAATATGACCGCCTTAGGGATTTTTTTAAACGGCGGTTTAGCTGCCTACAATATAGCATCGTCGAAAGCACTGCACAAGATTTCATCCGCGGTTCCTCCACATTTAGCGGCTCTGGTCGAACCTCTTTCTTGCATTATCAATGGCACCCAAAAGGTTAAACTGCACCCAGGTGAAAATGTGGTCATTCTGGGTGCAGGTCCTATTGGTCTGCTTTTTATCCAGATGTTTAAAGCTGCTGGAGCTGGAAAAATCATCGTTGCTGAGATTTCTTCTTATAGAAGCGAATATGCCCGCAAATTGCGTGCTGATTTAATCATTAATCCTGAAAAAGAAAATTTGAAGGAAACCATCCAAGAAGAAACAAAAATAGGCGCTGATGTCGTGGTTGATACGGTTGGAAGCCTGTTTGACCAGACCATAGAATCAGTACGTTTGGGCGGTCGTATCCTGTTATTTGGCATGAACCAACATGCTAAACCGCCCATTAAACAGTACGATATTACCCGCAATGAAATAACCGTTATGGGTACCTACATCGCGCTTAATACTTTTCCATTGGCCGTTAAAACAATCGAGAGTGGTATTTTAGATTTAGAAACCATAATTAGCCATAAAATTTCACTATCTGAAATTCATGAAGGTCTGAAAGCTTTACGTGCTGGACAGGGTACAAAGGTCGTGGTAACTGACTTCTGATTAACTAATTATTAAACTATAGTAGAATAAGAATAATTTAAATGCATTGAAATTTTTTGAAAGGAGTAAAAGTTATGATCGAAGAATCCAAATGGTTAGAATCTAATCGTCCCGACCTCCGATTTGAAGACACACCCGTGGGCCGGTTGAAAAAACAGCTATGGAAAGCTTCGGACATAGAAATAGATAACATTTTAGAAGAATATGGCATTCCTTCGCCATCTGAATTGGGAAAGCCGGGAACCTACATCCAAAATACGGTTCGACAGAAAGTAATCGAGAACCGTAAGAAAAACGACATTGTTTTCATACCTCTGGGAACCACCGAAAATCACGGCCTCCATACTATTACAGCCTTGGACACCTTTATGACTACACAAATTTTAGAAGGGGTTAGGCGGTATACACTCAAACAGGGGAGACCTATTAATCTGGTTTATTCGCCTCTCAACTATGGCGCCCATCCGCACCATCATGTTGGGATGCCTGGCACGATTTTTCTTGAAGAAGAAGTAGCTCGGTGCACGCTGATGAATGTCATGCTTGGCTTGTGGAACGATGGTTTTCGAAAGCAGATTTTTGTTAACAATCATGGACAACAGTGGGTTCTGGAGTCCGCCATTCAGGAATTCCAGAAAAAATATAATCTGCCTGGTATATTCTGGACAGTGGATTGGCATCGTGCTGTACGGGAGTTTTTCCGCACAAAAGGCCGAGGCGGACCATTCGACACAGATTTTATTCATGCCGACGAAGCGGAAACCGCTGTGATTCGACTGCTGATGGGCGAGCAATCCGTGGATATGGAATATGCGGTGGATACCGAACCAGAAGGGTTTCTACCTGACGGGCATTTCGACAAAGCTGTAGATCCTTACCAGCGACCCATGAGCTGGTCAGAGGGGCAGGGGCATTTTGGGATTGAATTGGCTTCTACCCCGGAAGGCGTAGTCGGTCGTCCCACTCTTGGTGAACCTCATAAAGCCAAACGCTGCATTGCTGCAATTTTGAAGTATTTAACGTTGATTAATGATCAAATATTGGAGGCCTTTCCTCCGGGAAAAGTTCCACCAGTCGAGAAGGTTTGTCTGCGGAGTCAAGAAGAGATGGAACCGTATCTTAAAGAGCCACTCAGCCCAGGTTGGAAGACAGTATATGCGCTTCCGAAAATAGGATGTTAAAATGGATGATAGTAAAGGTAAATAAGAATTGCAAAATGTAAAATGAAAATTGAATATGAAACTAAGTATCGTACTATCCACCCAGCCAGCTGCTTTTTCTGCTTTGGCTTACCAGGGTGAATTAGAGGCTAACATAGCAAAGATTGCAGCCCTTGGCTATGATGGCGTTGAACTGGCCGTGCGGAATCCTGAATTGCTGACAGTAAAACACATAAAAAAAAGCCTTAAAGAAATGAACCTCTCAGCGCCAGCCATTGGAACCGGTCAAGCGTATGGAGAAGATGGGCTCTGTTTCACACATCCAAATGAAAAAATTCGTGAGACAGCGGTTCAGCGGATAAAAGCGCATATCGGTTTCGCAGCTAATTTCCAGGCTCAGGTAATCATTGGCCTAATCCGTGGAAGGGTGACAGAAAATCTGGAACATAAACAAGCCTCAAATTGGTTGGTAGAAGCTCTGAAAGAATGCTCGGATGCTGCCAGTAGACTTGGGATAAAATTGGCCTTGGAACCCATCAACCGATACGAGACAAATTTAGTGAATACTGTGGCAGATGGATTGGATTTGATTGAAAAAGTGGCTTCAGAAAATCTCGGTTTATTATTAGATACTTTTCACATGAATATTGAAGAACCTTCTATTGAAGATAGTATTCAACAAGCCGGCAACCGAATTTTCCATTTTCACGTCGCGGACTCCAACCGATGGTATCCAGGTGCTGGGCATATTGATTTCAAACGCATAGTGGAAGTACTAAATGAGGTTGGATATAAAGGATTTTTATCGGCAGAGATTCTTCCTTTACCCGATTCCGATACGTGCGCAGAGAAGACAGTGGAATTTCTGCGGCCTATTCTTTCGAAAGTGGTATGGTGAAAAAAAGTGATTATTGGAAAAGGACTCGAACAAGGCGTAATTTCCGAAGAAGAAGTTGAAGAAATTTCTTCAAAAGCCTTCTCAGAGATAAACTTAGATGACAAGAAGGTTTTGGTGATCGTCCCAGACATTTCACGAACAGCACCGATCGAGATTTTTTTTCGGGTCTTTTTCAATTTGATAGGGGAGAGGGTTAACCATTTGGACTATCTTATCGCACTGGGAACCCACCCACCTATGAATGAGGAAAAGATTTATCAAAGAGTCGGCATCTCAGCACAAGAAAGAGTAGATAAATATGGTATGGTTCGATTTTTTAATCACACCTGGAACGATGCAAATACTTTACAGGTCATCGGTACTATACCAGGGGATGAAATTTATGAAATTACTCATGGTTTAATGAATGATGCGACAACGGTGGCCCTTAATAAAATGGTATTCGAATATGACTTCCTCGTGATGGTGGGGCCTACCTTTCCTCATGAAGTCGTTGGATTCTCAGGTGGAAATAAGTACCTGTTCCCAGGTATTTCCGGACCTGAAATTCTAAATATGTTTCATTGGCTCGGGGCCTTAATTACAAACCCTGAAATTATAGGTACCAAATACACACCCGTAAGAAAAATCATCGATCGAGCCGCTTCCTTTCTGCCTGTGCCTAGGCTCTGTTTTAGTCTGGTAGTGACAAAATCTGGATTAAATGGACTTTTCGTTGGCACGCCAGAAGAAGCTTATTCGAAAGCGGCTGATTTGTCAGCTAAGCTGCACATTGTACATAAGCTGCGGTCGTTCCATAGGGTGCTTTCTATGGCACCGTTGATGTACGAGGACCTTTGGACGGCAGGGAAGTGTATGTACAAACTAGAATCCGTGGTTGCTGAAGGAGGAGACCTTATCATTTATGCTCCTCATATTTCAGAAGTTTCTTACACCCACGGGGAAATCATCGATCAAATTGGATATCACGTTCGAGATTATTTTGTAAATAAAATAGATAAGTTCTGGGATATCCCCAAAGGAGTCTTGGCGCATGCCACCCACGTCAAAGGCATTGGAACTTATGAAAATGGGGTTGAAACGCCGAGAATAAACGTTATTCTCGCAACTCAAATTCCAGAAGAAAGGTGCCGAAGGATTAATTTGGGATATATTGATCCCCAAGCCATAAGTCCAAAGGATTGGGAAGGGCGTGAGGAGGAAGGGATTCTTTTGGTACGGAATGCTGGGGAAATTTTGTATCAACTCTAATTAATTATCATGAGTAGTGCCCAACAAGCCCCATTAAAGAATTTTAAGCCAAAACATTCGTTTTTAATCGGTATTGATTCCGACGGTTGTGTTTTTGATACCATGGAGTTAAAGCATAAAGAATGCTTCATCCCTAACATCATTAAATATTGGGGACTGCAATCAGTATCGAAATATGCTCGCGAAGCGGCAGAATTTGTTAATCTTTATTCGAAATGGCGGGGCATTAATCGCTTTCCCGCTTTAGTGATGGTATTTGATTTACTTAGGGAAAGACCGGAAGTAAAAAAGCGAAAAGTGCCAATACCAGTAGTTTCGAGTTTAAATACTTATATTAATTCAAGTACATCCTTAAGTAATTCAGCCTTAAAAACATATCTTGAAAAGAATAATGACGAAACATTACAACAAGTTTTAAAATGGAGTGAAGCTGTTAATCATGACATTGCGGAAATGGTGGTTGGCGTACCACCCTTTCCCTTTGTTAAGAAAAGCTTAGAAAGATTGCACATAGTTGCAGATATCATTGTGATTTCAGCCACGCCTACCGAAGCATTGCAACGAGAGTGGGAGGAGCATGATATTGCAAATTACACCGCTGTTATAGCAGGGCAGGAGATAGGCAGTAAAAAAGAACTCATTCAACTTGCGTCGGCTGGAAGATATGAAAAAAATCATGTACTTGTTGTCGGAGATGCCCCTGGAGACCTGAAAGCCGCCAAGGCGAATTATGCTTTATTTTACCCTATAAATCCAGGACAAGAAGAGCAATCTTGGGAGCGCTTTTATAAAGAAGTTCTCGAAAAATTTATCTCGGTAAAATACGCCGGTTCCTATGAAGATAAATTAATTGAGGAGTTTCAAAAGCTATTACCAGCCACACCACCATGGTTTAACTGAATTTTTAGCAAGAATTGAAATTAACCACAAAAAGTCTATCGATTAATTATGACTAAAACAATAAGCAAAGCTATTGTGCCGGCGGCTGGCCTTGGAACAAGGCTCTTGCCTGCGACGAAATCGCAACCCAAAGAGATGTTGCCAGTTGGGCGGAAGCCGATCTTGCAATATGTGATTGAAGAGCTGCAAAAAGCTGAACTTAAACAAATTTTGATCATCACCGGGCGCCGCAAACGAGCTATCGAAGATCATTTTGACCAAGACCCAGACCTGATTTCGGCGCTCAAAAAATCAGGCGAAGCAGATGACTTAGCTGAATTAGACTATGCTGAAGAAAAGGTATGCTTTTTTTACACTCGACAGAGTGTGCAAAAGGGTTTAGGTCACGCCATCTCCTTGGGGGCTGAATTTGCAGATGATGAGGATTTTGCTGTGGCCTTGGGTGATTCCCTTATTTGCGCATCAGATCCCGCTTCTGTTTTGCGTTCTATGATTGAAGTTCATAAAAATTTGAATGCTGCAGCTATTGTGGCGGTTGAAAAAGTGCCCAAAAAAGAAACCCATCACTACGGTATTGTAAGCTTGAAAGGGGCTGAATCACCCCCAGGTCAGCCTACCGCTATGGTCGATATCATCGAAAAGCCCACGCCAGCAACCGCACCAAGTACACTTGCAGTTGCTGCCCGTTATATTTTCAATCCTGATTTATTTGAAGCCTTGTCAAAGACTCCACCAGACAAACATGGCGAGATTCAGTTGACAGATGCTATTAAAAAGATGATTCAGATGGGTTTACCAGTTTATGCTTGGCCATTAAAATTAGGAGAACGCCGATATGATATTGGCAACTTTGAAAGTTACTTTAAAACTTTTGTAGATTTCTGTATAGCTGACGAAGATCTTGGTCATCTAATGAGAAATTACATTAAACAAAAAGCCCATGAATTATAACCAAAGAAAAATCATTTGTTCAGCTCCCGGCCGTGCTGGTATTATTGGCAACCCATCGGACATGTATGGTGGCGCCGTGATTTCCTGTTCAGTTGGCATGCGGGCTAAAGTAACGATTACTCCACATTCAGTCCTCAAATTTGTCACAAGCCATGAGGAATGCCAAATTCAAAAATCCAAAGATTTACAACTCCAAGGAGACCACTTCGACATAGCACGAGCAATTCTGGGGTATATGGGATTACCCGACGTGTCTTGTTCTGTAGAGTACGAAAGTACAATTCCTATGCAGAGCGGGCTTTCAGGTTCAACTGCTTTGTTGGTTGCATTGCTGCAAGGGCTGCTGACCTGGCAAAATAAATACCCCAGCCGTTACCAATTAGCTGAGATGGCCCGTTACATTGAACTCAATCATCTTAAAGTAGTCTGTGGTTACCAGGATGCTTATATGTGCGTCTTTGGCGGGTTGAATTATATGGACTTCCGAGGCAAGCAATTCAACCGTGAAGCCAAAACCGAACTCTTTGCTACTATTGAACCGCTTGGCTTATATATGAGCAAATATCATGATTTACCATTTCTGTTCGCTTTGACTGGTGTACAACGAGTATCAGGTTCCGTTCACAAACCCTTACGTGATCGTTGGCTCGAGGGAGATCGTGAGGTTGTGCAGAGCTATGAGAGGATTACCGAAATTGCGCAATTAGGTAAAAAAGCACTACTTAACTATGACTGGTCTTTCTTAGGACAATTAATGAATGAAAACCACGCAATTCAACGTAATTTAGGTGGTTCAGGGGAATCAAATGAACAATTGATTTCAGCCGCACTTGAAGTTGGTGCCTTGGGTGCCAAACTAGCTGGCGCTGGGGAAGGAGGGACTATCATTGCACTTTGGCCCTATGAGGACAAAGGAACACTTGAACAAGCATTACTTAATGCTGGCGCCATTGCTTGTTATCGTCCCGTGATTGATGAAGGGGTAACGATTGAAGAAGAAAAAAATTAGCAAAAAAACAGTTACAAGTGGAGGTTATTATGCTAACAAAGCTGCAAAATCGATTATTTGAAACGCTTGTAGAAACGCCCTTAATTGATATTCACACACATCTTTCTCCAAGTGAGTTATCGTCTAACAATCTAGCACGTTTATTTTTTTACCATTACATCGTTGACGAATTAAAAGCGGCTGGAGCTAGTTCGGAAGCTATTTCATCTGACCAACCCGCTAAAGAGAGGTTGGCGGCGGCTATGCCCTTTATTCCATATATACAAAACACCTCAACCTATTGGATGTTTACAATAATTGCGCGAGATTTATTTGAATTTGATGAACCACTTACTCTTAAAAATTGGCAAAATTTAGCTGCACAAGTTGATATTAAGTGCTCAGAACCTGATTGGCCATCACGGGTACTCAGTAAATCCAATATCGAATTTGCATTTCTCACCTTTAACTGGAACCATACTTGGAAACCATTCGATCAATCACTACTGCGGGCTACTGTTCGACTTGATACACTACTTGATGGGCCAGTAAATTCGTCAATGATTAAAACTCTAGAATCGTTAAGCAACATTCAAATCAGTACTGCAAAAAACTTGAATACCGCCATATTCAAACTTGTCGAACATTGGCAATCAAATGGTGTAGTTGCACTTGCAACATCTTATGAAATTGATTATCGTCTTGAAGATTTATCGACAAGAGAAGTGAACGCTGCACTGGAGGTTATATTAACTGGTCAAGCAGGAGCGGTTGACGCAGGATTACGTCTTAATGGCTACTTCCTACATCGTGCATTAGAAGCCTGTGCAGATTTCAAATTACCATTGCAGCTCTTCATCGGGATTGGCGCCACAACATCTGGAAAGCGAGTACCAATTCATCGACAAAATTTGGTTCGTGATTTTTACCCGATTTTCTTACAGTACCCACAAGTTAAATTCGACTTATTATTAGCCAATTTAGCCCAATCTCAAGAAGTGTGGGTGGCTGGAAAGATGAATCCAAACGTGTACGTCTCCGGAGCTTGGTGGTATAATTTTCAACCAAGTACACTTCGCAAATTGTGGCGCGAAAGGCTTGAAGGACTTCCCGCCAACAAAGCCTGTGCATTCTTCTCCGATGCTTATACCATTGAGTGGAATTATGCCAAAGCATATCACATGCGCTCGCAATTGGCGCAGGTATTAGCTGAATTTGTAGCCAATGGTTTTTATAACGAACGACATGCAGAGCAAATTGGTCGCTGGCTCTTATACAATAATCCTAAACAGCTCTATTTTAGCCATCAGACCGTTTTGTAAAAAATTGCATTTCATTCAATTCTTTATATTGCACTCCATAATTATTCCTTTATAAAAAACCCTGATGCTTCAATTATCAATTTTATTATTTAATCGTGTATAAATTATGCGTTATTTTATTTTTAAGTTTGTTATAAAATCTCTCTGTGAATATTTTGGTGATTAGTTTTCCAAAAAATAGATATATTGTTAAAGATTAAACAATGTAACGTCGATAAAGGATTGCCATAAATCCAGATGATTTATCAATTTATATACGACAAATTTAAAATATCTTGATTTTGTCTAAGATTTTTATTAAAATTAATAAATCATTTGAAATAGGGCATATAACAAAAATTCTAAAATTCTGTATAAACGAAAAATAATCAGTGAATTCAAATCAACAAAAATGTTTCTCAGTAACAATTAATTTAAATAAGTTTGATGCCATAGATGGGAAACTAACTAATTTTACGAGTGATGTAGAACGAGAAGCGTTTATTACTAACTTTTTTCGTCAAAGATACGGTGATGGTAGCGGCAAACTAGAAATTGAGCAAAACAAGTTAGAGGTTAAACTAAAGTGGCTGTCACTAAAAGTCGATTCTCGGGCAGAATTTTTACACAAGGAAGCATTATCTCAAGCTAGGCATAAAAATTATAATGAAGCCATTAATAAATGGGTTAAAGCTATCTCGGTAAATTCAAATGATCCTGACTATTATTTTAATTTAGGAATTGCTTTTTACGAACTTAAAAACTATAAGGAATCTATAGAAAATTTAAAGAAATCCATAAATTTATGCCCGATTTATTACAAGGCTTATTTAATTCTTGGAACTGTATATTTAAAAATAAGAAAATACCTAGACTCAGAGGAATTTTTAAAGGAAAGCATTAGATTTTATCCTAATCATGCCTTAACTTATCTAAATCTTGGTGCGGTTTATAGTATATTGAAAAGATATGACGAAGGCATAAAAATGTTTCAAAAGACATTAGAATTATCTCCTAAAGAGATTAGGGCACATTTTGGTTTGGGTAAAATCTATTCCCTTAAAGGAGAAGTTGAAAAGGCAAATCAATATTTTAAAAATGTTATCGAATATGATACAAAAGGTCAATTAGCAAATCATGCTAAACGAGCCATGATTTTGACCCCTTTAGAGGGAAAGGTTCAAATTACAACTAATCGAGATGTCAAAAATGTCGAAAAATTCTACCAAGAAGGGTATCGAGCATTTTTGTTCACAGATTATGATAAAGCTATTATGCTTTATAAAAGTTATTTAAAAAATAAACCTAATGATGATTTTGTGTGGTTTTCATTAGGTGAAGCCTATTTAAGAGCCGGAAATATTTTGGAGGCTGTTGAAGCTTTTCAAGCTGCAATAAATATAAATCAGAGTAAGCCATTGTATTATAAAGAATTAGCCCTAGCCTTTAATTTTCAAGAAAAAGACAATGATGTTATAGAGTGTTTAAAAAAGGCAAAAGAACTAGGTAAGAATGACAGTATTACAAATACACTTTGGGGAAAAATTTTAATTAAGCAACAAAATTTTAGTGATGCTATATTACATTTAGAGCAAGCACTTAAGAATAATTCCAATAATTTATTTGCAAAATATCATTTAGCAGTAGCTCTAATGCGAAACGGAGAATTAGAGTTAGCAAAAAATCATTTACAAGAGATTCTTCGAACTCCATTAAATAGTCCGCTTAAAATGGAGGCGAAATCAATTCTACAAAAAATTAAGGATTGATAACTATGTATATAAGATATATTATGTAAACTTCAATACTATTTTAATAATTTTCACAAATTTTTTCTCTTCTTCCCTACCGCCGTATTTCTTCTTGATTTAATTCTGTCCGCTTTGTATTTTTTAAAAAAGAGTTGTCGGGGCGCCCGGATTTGAACCGGGGACCTCCACATCCCGAATGTGGCGCGCTGACCGGGCTGCGCTACGCCCCGAATTTTAAAAAAGATATTTAATTAATAAAAAACCACCGATAAGTAATATGACGAAAATCGTTGCAAGTGTATTAAAATATTTATCAATAAAGTTTTTAATGGGTGCTCCAAATTTCCAGATTAACCCACCAACTAAAAAAAAACGTGCTGATCTTCCAAAAGCTGATGCAATTATAAATCCTAAAAAATTAATTTCAAATACACCACTTGAAATCGTGAAAATTTTATATGGAATAAATGTAAATCCAGCGGTAAAAATTATAAAAAAGTCCCACCTTTGATAGAGCCCTTTCACGGCATTAAATGCCTCATGTGAAAATCCCGGTACATAAGTATAGAAATAATTGCTTGCAATATTCCAAAATCCAAATCCAATAATATAACCTATTATTCCACCTAATAACGAGGCAATTGAACAAATTAAAGCAAATTTAAATGCCTTGTCTCGAACAGAAATCGCTAAGGCAATCAGCAAAACATCTGGTGGAACTGGAAAAAATGATGATTCAGCAAAGGCCAAAATAAATAATGCCCATGAACCATAAGGCGTCTCAGCCCAATGTAAAACCCAATCATATAACCTTCTTACAAAATTCTTTTTTTTAATTTTTAGAGTTACTTGCTGATTAGCCGTCTCTGATGCAATTTCCATCGTTGCCTTCTTTGTAAATATTCATCTTAATTTACCAAAAAAAACTCCTAATATAGAGTCCAATAAAACGAAGAGTATCTGCTATTAAATGCATAGCACTTGTGCGATTCTTTGGATAGATTGTTTCAATAGTTGTTGAACCAATTTTAAATCCTTGTAGAGCTGATTTAATTAAGAGTTCTGATTCTATTTCAAATCTATTCGACTTCAAATCGATCTTCTTTAATACATCTGCTCGAATTACACGAAATCCGCATTGACTATCTTCAATTTTTTGACCTAATCGCCACGAAATTAGTTTAGAGGTGATTTTGTTACTACAAATCCTATGAAATGGCATTTTAACTATATTTGACATCCGAGAACCAATTATTAAATCCAATTTTTCTTCTTTTAATTTTGATAAGAGCTTTTTTATATCTTTAGGATTGTGTTGTGCATCGGCATCGATCGTAATTATTAAATGAGCTTCCAATGAAAGCGCGGTTTTGAAACCAGATCGTAATGCTGCACCTTTTCCAAAATTTTTATTATGTTCTACACATAACACATTAAGCTTTCTTGCAATATATTTTGTTGAATCAGTTGAACCATCGTCAACTACAATTATGCTTAAATGTGGAATATATTGCCTTAAATCTTCTACTACTTTTTTTAAAGATTTAGAGGCATTATAAGCGGGAATTACCGCACAGATTTTGCTAATTTCCATTAATATATAAAAAAAGAGTAGAAGAACTCTACCCTTTTTTACTAAAAGATTTAGTCGGGGCGACTGGATTTGAACCAGCGACCCCTTGACCCCCAGTCAAGTGCGCTAACCGAACTGCGCTACGCCCCGTTTTAATCTTGGTGATCTTCTAATATAGCAATTATTTCCTTTAAGTTTTGTTTAAATTCATGGAGCAAATTTTCTCTTTTAATATCTTCAAATGATAAATCAAGCTGATTATTTTCTTTATTCTTTAACGCTTTTAGTTTTTGTCGTGCTCCTTCGATTGTATATTTTTCCAAATAAAGTAACTTTTTAATTAAAAAAATTAACTTAATATCATTAATTCTATATATACGATTACCTGCCCTATTTTTGGAAGGTTGCAGTTCCGGAAATTCACTCTCCCAGTATCTCAAAACATAAGGCTTTAAAGAAGTAATTTTGCTAACTTCGCTAATCGAATAATACAACTTTTTTATGGACAAATCTTTCATGAGATTAATAAGTTTGCCAAGAGTTAGCAAAAACTACTAAGCAAAAATATAAAAAATTAAATTATAAATCAAGTTATTTTTAACATTATCGGGATTTACACTGTTTTAATATATCGAATTAATATGGAACCTTGTGAGCAAAAAGCAATTAATTTTTGTTTAATGTCATCGTAGTGAGACCATATATTATTTTCAAGTTTAGCTTTAAAGAGTGAAAATGGCTCCAATGAATACACCCCACGCCTAAATAACGCATAAGGGAATTCTTGATTTTCAGGGTAGTTTTGACCCAATGTACACCCGCCTTCATATCCAGCCTCTTTTACAAATTCTAAAATTCTTTGATTGTATTTTCCAAATGGATAAGAAATTATATTAATATTTCTTTGTATTTGATTCTCTATTAATCCTTTAGAATTATTTACTTCATGCCAAATTTCACTATCTGATAAAGCTTTTAGATTACGATGAGTGGCTGTATGGGAACCTATCTCCCACCCTGCTGAAATTAAATTTCTTAGCTGCTCCCAAGTGCAGTGCAAAAATTTACATCTTAAAAAATTATAATCCCATATATTCCAATTACCAACATAACTTGTTATTACAAATATGGTCGCTATAAAATTATATTTTTTTAAAATTGGAAATGCATATTCATAAACTGATGAATATGCATCATCAAAAGTGATTATTATAGTTTTATTATTATTATCATAATTTTGATCAATATAATCATTGAGTGAAATTGTTTTATAACCAGAATCAAATAAATATTTTATCTGTTGTTCAAATCGCTTAGGTGTTACATGAGTAATGCCTAAGTCAAATCGAGGTTGAACCATGTGATAGGTAAGAATGGGAACGAACATGCCATTTCATATTTAGTTTATGACATTTTCTAGGGGGGTATAATCTAAACCAAAAGCTTCAGCGACACCATTGTGGGTCACCTTACCATATATAATATTTACACCTTTTGCAATTTCCGAATTTATTTTTGCTACTTCGGGAAATCCATGATTAGCGATTTCAATTGCATAAGGCAGCGTAGCATTTGTTAAAGCGATTGTTGAAGTCATGGGTACGCCTCCGGGCATATTTGCCACACCATAATGAACCACGCCATCAATTTCATAAATTGGGTTCTCATGGGTGGTTGGCTTACTTGTTTCTACACATCCACCTTGATCAACGGCCACATCAACAATGACTGAACCTTTTTTCATTAATTTTAACATTTCTCGAGTTATGAGTTTAGGAGCCTTAGACCCAGGAATTAACACCGCACCAATCAAAAGGTCTGCTTCTGAGATCGCTCTGCGAATATTAGCAGGATTTGACATAATAGTTACTACATTTTTAGGCATGACATCTTCTAAGTAGCGCAGACGTTCTAAATTAATATCCAAAATGGATACCTTGGCGCCTAAACCCGCTGCAATTTTTGCAGCGTTGGTTCCTACAATTCCTCCGCCTAAAATAACGACACTTGCAGGTTCAACTCCTGGTACACCCCCTAATAATATCCCCTTTCCACCGTTTAACTTTTCCAGGTAGCGCGCTCCCTCCTGAATTGCCATTCTACCAGCTACTTCACTCATCGGCACTAAAAGAGGTAGGTTTCCTGCTTCATTTTGGACCGTTTCATAAGCTATGGCAATACATTTTGTATCGATTATGGCATTCGTTAATTCCTGCGAGGCGGCAAAGTGGAAATAGGTAAAAACTATTTGTTCTTCCCTTATAAAATTATATTCTTGAGGAAGTGGCTCCTTGACTTTAATAATCATATCAGCATTTTTATATATTTCAGAAGGCTCAGAAATAAGTTCCCCTCCTGCCCTATTATAATCTTCATCAGTAAAACCACTTCCGATTCCAGCTCCTTTTTCAACTAACACCGTGTGTCCATTTGACTTTAATATTTCAACGCCAACAGGAATGAGGGCGACTCGGTTTTCATTAGCCTTTATTTCCTTAGGTACTCCGACTTTCATGTGTACCTCCCTCTGGTATAGTAACTTGTGACTTTGGTTTGAGTATTGTCGTGAAGATTCGTCCTTGATCGAATAATTCATTAGCAATTTTAACAATTTCTTCTGAAGTTACATTTTCTATTTCATTTAATGTGTCATCTAATGTAAAATACTTTTGTAAATATATTTCCATCTTTGCTAAACGATTCATACGGCTTGCAGTACTTTCTAATCCCAACATCAAATTTCCTTTAAGTTGGGACTTAGTCAAATGAAGTTCTTTTTCAGAAACGGTTTTATTTTTTAAAAGTTGAAGTTCATGGTTAATTAATTCAAGAGATTCATTAATTTTGTCCTTGTCAGTGCCAATATAAACCCCAAAAAGTCCGGTGTCTTGTAAAAAATCTATAAACGAATATATTGAATAAGCAAGTCCATATTTTTCTCTAATATTTTGAAAAAGACGAGAGCTCATCCCAGAACCTAACAAAGTATTTAAAACCAAAAGACCAAATTTTTTGGGATTTTGATATGAGTAAGATTGAGTCCCAAGACACACGTGGGCTTGAATACCTCCGTTTTCGATAATCCTTTTCCCTTGGAAGGGTTTAGATGGTGGTAGATATTTTCGGCTGCCTGAATTTTGTAAATTTTCAAAATTCTCTTCAACTAATTTAACTAAATGAGAATGGTTTACATTACCAGCCGCCGCAATTACTGTTCTGTCGGTCGTGTAATTTTCTGTTATATAATTTAATATCGTTTGCCTTTCAAACTTTAAAACATTATCTCGAGTCCCTATTGTTGAAAAACCTAATGGATGATTAGGAAACAAGTCGCCTAAGAATAACTCATGTATCATTTCCTCTGGAGTTTCTTCTAAATTATTAATTTCTTCTAAAATAACTTGCTTTTCTTTTTTCATTTCAGTTTCATCAAATACGGAGTTGTTCAGGATGTCTGCAATTACCGCCACTGCAATTGGAAGATGTTCATCTAATATATGAGCATAGTAGCAAGTTAATTCTTTACTAGTAAAAGCATTTAATTGGCCTCCTACTGATTCCAAGCTTGCTGCAATTTCATAAGCTTTTCGTGTTTCAGTTCCTTTGAACATCATATGTTCAATATAATGAGATATTCCGTTATTCGAAACTGTCTCGTCCCTTGAACCGACTGTAATCCAAGTCCCAATTGAAATAGACCTAACATAAGGAATTCTTTCTGTTATTATCCGAATACCATTATCCAATTCGGTTTTTTTATATTCAGAATCAATCAGTTTCATCGTTAATATTCAGCCAAATATCCTAATAGATTTATTAAAGTTATTTCTAAAATGATTATTTTATTTAAAATTATTTTTATCTAAAAGTGCCTTTCTGCTAAGATCTAATTTACCATGAGCATTAATTTTTAGTAACTTAACTTCAATTTCATCTCCAACTTTAAGAAAATCCTCAACCTTATTAATTCTATGGTGAGCGATTTCAGAAATATGGAGAAGTCCCTCTTTACCAGGCAAGATCTCAACAAATGCTCCAAAGTTGGTAATTTTTTTTACCTTACCTAAATATGTCTGTCCAGCTTCAGGTTCTTGAATAAGATGTTGAATCATTTCTTGAGCCTTTAAACCTCTTTCTGCTTCAGGGGATGCAATAATTACGGTACCATCGTCTTCAATATTTATGGTGGCTCCTGATTTCTCACTGATATCTCTTATCGTTTTTCCGCCGGGTCCGATGATAACGCCAATATGCTCAATAGCCACTTTAAATGTTATAATTCGTGGAGCATAAGGAGAAATCTCTTTTCTTGGTTTATCTAGTGTTGTATTCATAATATCTAATATTTTTAAGCGAGCAACTTTGGCTTTTTCTAAAGCTTCTCCCAATACTTTTGTAGGAATACCTTTGATTTTTATATCCATCTGAAAACCTGTAATGCCGTTACAAGAACCAGCAACTTTAAAATCCATATCTCCGAAATAATCTTCATCACCTAAAATGTCGGTTAGAATAATAAATTTATCATCCTCTTTGATTAATCCCATGGCCACGCCAGCAATAGGTGTCTTGAGTGGAACCCCAGCATCCATGAGAGATAAGGAACCAGCACAAATAGTTGCCATGGAAGAGGAACCATTTGACTCTAAAATATCAGATACTATTCGAATAGTATAAGGAAAAACGTCATCAGAAGGAATTGCGGGTTTAATGGCTCGTTCAGCTAAATTACCATGCCCAATTTCACGACGGCTTACTCCGCGTATAGGTCGAATTTCTCCAACACTGAAGGGAGGAAAATTATAATGCAGCATATAACTTTTCCAAAATTCACCTTCGAGTTCTTCCATTTTCTGCTCATCCATCTTTGTGCCCAGAGTAGTAGCCGCAAGTGCTTGAGTTTGCCCACGAGTAAATAGGGCCGATCCATGTGCTCTTGGAAGTAATCCTACTTCACAAGTAATGGGTCTAATATCATCAACACCTCGGCCATCGATACGTTTGCCTTCTGTTACAATTGATTTGCGTACCTGTTCTTTCTCAATGTCATAAATTATTTCAGCAATATTCTGAATAGGGTCTGGGACCTCTTCTGTAAATTTTTCCTCAGTATTATTTATTAACTGATTTAGAATAATTTTACTTTCTTTTTTATCTGAATTAAACAGGATGTCATTGATATGTGGATTGACCAAATCCTTAATTTGTTGAATAGAATCTTCTGGTATTTCTTTAGGAACAAATTCCCTTTTTGGTTTACCAGCCTTTGTGATTAAATTTTCTTGTAAAATTATGAGTTCACGAATTTTTTCGTGACCAAATTGTAGGGCCTGAAGCAGGTCTGTTTCGCTTATTTCATTAGCTTCCCCCTCAACCATGACAATAGAATCCTTATTGGCCGCGATGACCAAATCTAAATCACTATTTTCTAATTCATTAAATGTAGGATTTAATACGTAATTACCTTGAATGAGTCCAACTCTTACTCCTGCAACTGGCTCTGAAAAAGGAATATCGGATATACAAAGCGCGGCTGAGGCTCCGGTGATTCCCAAAATATCTGAATCATTTTCTTTGTCCGCAGACAAAACATAAACCATGATTTGAATTTCATTAATAAATCCTTTGGGAAATAATGGTCTAATAGACCGATCGATGAGTCGAGCGCCGAGAATTTCATTTTCACTCGGCCTTCCCTCTCTTTTAAAAAAACCTCCAGGAATTTTACCTGCCGCATAAGCCTTTTCCCGATATTCTACTGTTAGAGGGAAAAAGTCTAAACCTTCCGAGGGTTCGGAAGCTCCAACAGCCGTAGCCAAAACAATAGTGCCACCTAATCTGATCAAAACAGCACCATCTGATTGGTTGGCAACTCTACCTGTTTCAATGGAATAAGTTTTTCCAACAATTTCAACTTCTTCTTTAAAAACCATAATTGATTTTACTCCTTATCGTTATCGTTATTTTTATGCTTGTCATCATATTTCATGTTAGAAGAAATCTCAGATTCAACGAGGCTATCTTCTGATGCCTAGTTCTTCAATAATTTTCCTGTATCGTGTTATATCTTTTTGGGCTAGATAATCGAGTAATCGCCTTCTTTTGCCCACCAATTTTAATAAACCTCTTCTGGAATGATGGTCCTTTTTATGATGGTCAAAGTGCGGCGTTAGTTCATTAATTCTTTTGGTAATCATAGCAATTTGAACTTCGGTTTTTCCTGAATTTTGTTCGTTATTACCATATTTTTTTATAATTTCTAATTTCTGTTCTTTTGTTAATGGCATCTTACCTCCCAATATCATTTTGTAGTAACTGTAAACTTTTTTCTTTATCATATTCTAACTGTTCAACTAACTCATCAGAATTTGAAAAATGAATTTCATTTCTAATTTTATCAACGAACTCAATTATTAATTCTTCACCATAAATATTTTTATTAAAGTCAAAGATATGTAATTCAATGGTATGCTTGAGAGAGCCAAAAGTAGGTCTTAGACCAATATTCATCATTCCTTGATATTTGTGGCCGGCAAAATTTGTGTAGACAGCATAAACCCCATCTTGAGGAATTAATTTATCTTCTGAGGCAGGTTTGATGTTAGCGGTCGGGAAATTAAAGCTTTTTCCGCGCCCATCCCCTTTTACAACCTTCCCACTAAAAAAATAATTGCGACCTAAAAGTTTACTGGCATGGCTAACTTTTCCTTCTTGGAGTAAGTTTCTAATTTTTGTACTACTCACAACTATGTTATCTACTTTAAAGGTTGGTAGTTCGTCCACGTTAAATCCTAATTCAGAGCCCAAAGTTCTTAGCGTTTTAATATCTCCTTCCCGATTTTTACCAAAGGCATGATCGTGACCAATTACAATTTCATTAAAACCAATCGTTTGGTATAAATATTTATGTACAAAATCATAAGAAGAAGTTTTTGAAAATTCCTTTGTAAATTGAATCACTACGACTCGATTGATGTTTAATGATTTGAGAATATCAATTTTTTCTTCAATGGTAGTTAATATTCGTATCTTTGGTTTATTTAACGATTTAAGAACAAGCTGAGGATGCGGTTTAAATGTCACCAAAGTCGTTTGCGCATCAAGCTTAACAGCTCTCTTATTTAACTCCTCAAAAATAAATTGATGACCCAAATGAACACCATCAAAAGTACCTACCGTTAAAACGGAATTTTTGTATTTTTTTACACGATTGATATCCCAATATATTTCCATATATGTAAAACTTAACAACTTTTCACTAAACGTTCGAAGTTTGCTATGGAATATGCGTTTTCAATCTTGTAAGAACCGATGCGAGTACGTGTTAATTCTTTTAAACAGGCACCACAGTCTAAAATTTCACCAATGTCATTAGCTAAGGTCCGAATATAAGTTCCTCTTGAACAGACAACCTTTAGGGTAATACATGGGTTTTGGTAATTTAAAATTTCTATATTTAATATTTTTACTTTTCGTGGTTTTCTTTCTATTACCTCACCACGGCGAGCCAAATTATATAAACGTTGCCCATTTACTTTTACTGCAGAATACATAGGCGGTGTTTGATAAAATTCACCAACAAAACTATTGCAAACTCTCTTAAGATCACATAATTTAAATTTTGTAGGAGTAGTATTTTTTATTACAAGACCTGTTCTGTCATACGTGTCGGTGACTTTACCAAGTTCAATGATAGCAAGATATTCTTTTTCTAGTTTCATGAGTTCTGCAACCTTTTTTGTGGCTCTACCCGTACAAATCAATAAGACCCCGACAGCAAAAGGATCTAATGTCCCGGCATGCCCTACCTTTTTAATTTTTATGATATTGCGTATTTTCTTAACTATATCAAAAGAAGTCCACCCTTCAGGTTTGTTGACATTGAGTATTTCGCCTCTTTCAAAATTATATGGGACAAAATCTTTAAGATTCGATGGATTCAGAGCTTTCATCCTCTTGATGAATTTTTTTTATAATGGATTCAATATTTTGAGCATAATCGACTGTTTCATCGTAACAAAATTTTATTATAGGAATATACTTCAAATCCATTCGGTGTCCTAATTCTGAACGAATCCAACTTTTGGCTCGCTCTAAACCACGGAGACCTTTTTCTTTCGTCTCTGCATCTCCCAAAATACTTACATAAACTCTGGCAGATTTTAGATCATCGGTTAACTTTATTGCGGTTACTGTTGTTATTCCAATAAGAGGGTCTTTTAATTCCTGAGTAATAATTTGACTGATTTCTTCTCTTAAAAGTTCAGCAACACGGCGTGAGCGTTTAAATTCTTTCATGGTTTTAATAAACTTCTACTGAATGATTTACTATTTCCATTCTAACATCGTCATCGATAACCTTGAGAATTTCACTCATGGTCATATCAATAAACCTACGTTCATTAGATATTGTCGAAATTCCCAGAGTGATTCTCTGCCATTTATCATTATTTCCAATTTCAGAGACCGAAACATTAAATTTATTTCTAATCCGTTTTTTGATACTATTCAGTACAAACCGTTTGGATTTTAACGAACTACTGTCCGGCACAAATAACTCTATTCTGCAAACCCCAACTAGCATATTGGTTAGCAATTATGTTTTAAATTCGTTGTTTATTTCTCTAGATTTTAGAAAATGCAAACTTTTTAAATAATTTACATTTCAAGTGGTATTCTGAGGTGAACTTCGGCGTGCCGTGATATTTAATTTGTAAATCAAAAATTAAAGTTTCCTACGTGTTTTTACTTGCTTGTAGGTTTCAATTACATCACCGATTTTAATATCATCAAATCCTTCTAAACCAATACCACATTCAAACCCAGGTGCAACTTCTCGAATATCATCTTTAAAGCGCTTTAACGAATGAATTTTGGTTTCATAAATCAACCTGTCTTCTCGATACACTTTTGCTAAATCATTACGGTTTACTTTCCCAGAAAGCACATAGCAGCCAGCTACTACACCAACTTTCGGAATTCTAAACGTCTGTCTAACTTCAATGGTGGAGGTTATTTCTTCAGTAATTTCGGGTTCGAGTAAACCTTCAAGAGCAGATGTTACATCTTCCACGGCATCATAAATTACCCGGTACAACCGAATATCGACATCTTCCTTTACAGCTAACTCTCGAGCCTGCAGTGTTGGTCGAATTTGAAAACCAAGGATTATAGCTTGTGAGGCAGAGGCCAAAAGGACATCAGATTCAGAAATGCCACCTACCGCTTTATGAATTACATTTACTGATACTTCCTCATTAGAAAGTTTCATGAGAGCGTCACTCAATGCTTCTACTGAGCCATCTACATCAGCTTTAACGATTAAATTGAGTTCCTTAACTTCACCATATCGTATTTGTTGAGCAATCTGATCAAGAGTAATATGGTGGGTTCTTCGAAAATCTTGCTCCCTTTTTAACTGTTGCCGTTTCGTACTTATTTCGCGAATTTCTTTTTCTGTTTCCATGACAACAAAGTTGTCCCCTGCTTGGGGAACCCCATCAAAACCAACAACTTGCACTGGAGTAGAAGGTGGGGCCGAATCAACTTTACGGTTTCGTTCATTATACATTGCTCGTACTTTGCCACTGAATTGGCCTGCTATAAAGAAATCACCGATTTTTAATGTTCCATTCCGTACTAACACAGTAGCAATTGGGCCTTTCCCTTTATCTAATTTTGATTCAATTATGGTGCCGCGGGCCATTCGATTTGGATTTGCTTTCAACTCAAGAATATCTGCTTCTAATAGAATCATTTCTAAAAGCTTACCAACTCCTGTCCCGGCTTTCGCAGAAATTTCAACTGACTGATATTTTCCACCCCAGCTTTCAACTAAGATGCCATTTTCAGAAAGCTGATTCTTAACCAACTCTGGATTTGCATTCGGCTTATCGATTTTATTAATCGCTACAACTATTGGTACCCCCGCGGCTTTAGCGTGGTGGATGGCTTCAATGGTTTGAGGTTGTACGCCATCATCGGCAGCAACAATTAAAATCACTAAATCGGTTACTTGTGCACCGCGCGCCCGCATAGCCGTAAAAGCTTCGTGTCCTGGGGTATCCAGGAAGGTTATAGCTCTTCCATTAATTGATACTTCATACGCTCCAATATGCTGGGTGATCCCTCCTGCCTCACCAGCAATGATATTACTTTTTCTGATATAATCAAGAAGGGAAGTTTTACCATGATCAACATGGCCCATAATAGTAACGACTGGGGAACGTGGTTCAGCGGAATTTTCGTCTATTTCTAAATCAGTTATTTTTTCTATAAAGTCGGAGCCATACTCTTCAATGATTTCTACCTCGTAACCAAACTCGTCTGCAACGGCCACAATGGTATCCATGTCTAAGCGTTGATTAATTGAAACCATCATCCCAAGCTCAAGACATTTTTTAATTATTTCGTTAGGATCCTCGTTTAAAAGGTCAGCTAACTCAGCAGCAGATATAAATTCACTCACTTTTATCACGTTCTTTTTTTCTTCAACTAATTCTTCGACAGACTCTTTTGCTTTTCTTTTATGGCGTTTAGGCTTGACCTCTTCCATGGCTGCTAGGGTTTGCCGGATAGATTCCTCAATTTCTGCTTCACTAATCTTACGTTTCTTTTTCTTTTTCTTCTTGGGCTTTACCTCATCTTTTGGGGCTTTAGTGGTTGTTTCAGCAGTAACCTGTTCGGCCGCTTTCTTTTCTTCTTCTTTAGTACTTTCGGCTTCTTTGGCTTTCTTCAATTCAGGGGCTTCAACTTCAGCTTCAGCCTCAACTGGTACCTCAACAACCTTTTCCTCCTTCTCTTCAATCTGAACTCTTGCTTCTTCTTCAGAAATTTCTTTAGTAGGTTTCTTTACTTCTTTTTCCTTCTGAGCGGCTTCTAACTTTTTCTTTTTTTCAATTTCTTTTTTCGCTCTAGAAATTCTTTCTACTACGGACGGTTCTTCTTCGACTTTTTCTAAACCTTCTTTAGCTTTAATTTCAGGTTTTACCGCTTTCTTACGTTTTAACTTTTTCTCTTCTTCTTTTTTCTTTATTGCTTTTTCTTGGATTTCTTTCAATTTTTTAGGTCGTTCTTCAGCTAATTGAGTCGCAACTCGAAGACGCTTTTCCAATTCCATCCGGGCTTTTTTTCTACGCAATTCATCTAATATTTTCTTCTCTTTCAATTGATGACGAAATTCTTGAGTAGCATTCACTGGCACGGTTTCTTTCTTATATTTCTTACAAATCTCATCATATAGTTCATCAGATACCGTACTCATTTGGTTGCGAATAGAAACATCAAGTTTACCCAAATAGCTTAAAACCGCTTCATTGGATATATTTAATTCTCGAGCAATATGAAATACTCTTCGCCTACTACTCAAATTAATTTTCTCCGTTTTTATTGATTAATTCAATAATTTTTTTCGCCGTCTTTTCACCTATTCCTGAAATATTTAAAAGCCCTTTCCGACCCACATTTTTAACATCTTTCGTGGTTTCAAATCCAGCTTCTTTTAACTTTTTTAAAAGATTGGTTGTGATGCCATCGACCTCCTCAAGCTTTATTTTCTGATCCGTACTTAATTCAGTTTCCATAATTTTTCTGTATTCAGATTCTTTAATAATTTCAATTTCGAAATTGGTAAGTCTGGAGGCAAGTCTTCTATTTTGCCCCCCACGTCCAATAGCAAGTGAAACCTGATCATCTGATAATACTGCAATGGCCTTCCTTTTATTTTGATCCACGATAACCTTATACACTTTAGCTGGACTCAGGGCCCTAGATATAAAAATACCGGGGTCACTGTGCCAATTGATGACGTCAATTTTCTCGTTGTTTAGTTCTTTACTTATCGCCTGAATCCGGATCCCTTTCATTCCCACACAAGCTCCTAAGGCGTCTATTCGCTTTTCATTGGATGTGACAGCGATTTTTGCACGATCTCCCGGTTCTCGAGCCACACTTTTTATTTCGATTATCCCATCATAAATCTCAGGCACTTCCAATTCAAACAACCGGATAAGGAAGTTTGGATCTGCTCTGGATACAATTATTCCTAATCCACGGTTTGTCCTCTCAACACTTTTAATTATTGCTCTAACATGGTCGCCCCTGCGATATCGCTCATTATATATTTTTTCCTCTATTGGTAAAATCACTTCGGTTCGGTCAATATTTAAATAGATTTCATCCCGATTTATCTGACGAACATCCCCAATAATGATTTCACCGATTCGTTTTTGATATTCTTCAAAGATAATCTCCTTTTCAGCATCTTTTATTTTCTGATTAAGATTTTGCTTAGCAGAAATGATTAATCGTCTTCCAAAACTTTTTGGGTTTACAATTTCAACAAATTCATCGCCTATTTCTAAGTCTGGAGCTACTTTACGTGCGGTTTCTAAATCTATTTCACTAACCTCATTTTCAACTTTTTCAACAATAGTCTTATTTTGATAAATTTCAATTTCTCCTTTATCTATACTTACAAATATTTCAAAGTTATCTGTGCTGCCGTATTTCTTTTTAATAATAGATAAAATTGTGCTTTCTAAAATTTCTCCAAGAAGAGACTTATCAATATTCTTTTCTTTAGCAATTTGCGAAAAGGCTTCCACAATTTCGCTTTTCATCTGACTAGTAATCCTCCTATTCGCTTAGTTTTACCAGGGAAGTTTAATTTTTCCCATATTAATTTTTGAGATAGGTATTTTTCTACTTTCGGTCTTCCCTTTTATGTGAACCATGTCCTTTAATACGGCAACAATTTTCCCTTCGAAACTTTGTTCCTCTAGATTTTTTCCATAACGGATTTTAACTTCTTTACCTATCTTTCTAGAAAAATCAGCAACACTTTTTAAAGGCCTATTTATACCTGGTGAGGAAACTTCAAGTCGATAATTATCCTGAATAATATCTTCTATCTCCCATCTGTCTGAAAATTGCCTGCTTAATGATTCACATGCATTTAATGTTATTCCACCTGGCGCATCGACAAATACTTTTATTAACCGATTTCCGGGCTGTCCTTTAACCTCTAAATCCACTAATTCAATATTATCATTTTCTAGGATTGGCAAAATACTTTTTCGTAATTGTTGGACAAGATTTTGCACTTTTTCGTTCCTCACAATAAAAAAGTGGGCCGTATGACCCACTTTTAACCACTAAATATAGTAATTTTATTTAGTTTTTGCAAGTAATTTTTTTGTTTGTTTTAAATTGATAATTCAGCCAAGAAAATCTCCGCAGGAGTTTTTAAATTGGAATTAGAATACTTTTCAATTAATTTACTAAGTAAATTACTAGCAGCTTCTTTGTTGTCTGCTAAAGCAAAACAGCGAGCCGCGTTGTACAAATTTTGAGGGGCCATAAATCCATCACTGTATTTATCTGCTGCTTTTTTATAGGTTTTAGCAGCCTCTACATAGTTACCTTCTTCCTCATAACAGGCAGCAATTCCAGAAAGAGCAGAGGCTTCGAGAATATCATCACCACCCCTTTCTAAATATTTGCGAAAAAACTTTTTGGCTTCTTTATATTTTTTTAACTGATAATATGAATTTGCAAGATAATAGGTCGCTACTTTGGCACTTTTCGTCCCGCCTAAATTTTCTTCAAGATTCGTTAATAATTTAACTGTAGATTCATAGTTCTTTTGAAAATATTCGGCTGTAGCCTTTGTCAACTGCACAGTTGCCTGATTTTCTTTATCTTGTTTATTTCTTTCATAAAGAAATATTACAAATACACTAATTATCAAAATGAATACACCAGTACCAATTAAGCGCGAATTTTGCTTTAGAAATTCATTGGCTGTAAAATAATACGTTACAAGCTTATCTTCTTTAATTTGTCTTTTCGTTAATCTTTTCCTTGGTTTTAGCATTTTCTTTAATTCTCCTTGTACTATTTATAACATTAAATGATTGTCAAACTAATAAAGTGCCCCTAGCAGGACTCGAACCTGCGACACATGGTTTAGGAAACCACTGCTCTATCCATTCTGAGCTATAGGGGCATATTATTGTTTATTTAAAAGTTATTTCATTTGTTATTTTTGTGTTTGATGAAATTCACCTTATAGATAATTATTTTTTTGATCAAAATCAAGGGAAAAGATCATATTAAAATTCAATTAAGAATGAAAATATTTTAGTTTTTTCCAGCCAGCCAAAGTCTGCACAGGCGAAATCTATTCCGTTGCATAAAAATGTGGCCACAGAATAGCCCCGCCTTCAGCTCGATGGGCGTCAACTTAAGGTAAATCGATTTTAGATTTCAATGCTGGAAACTCAATAAATTCTTTTGGGTAATGGCTCATATCCAATCTTTCTTCGTCATGGACAGGTCGTATGCCCCATTCTTGTATGGTCAGGGCTCCGATTAAAATTTCGATTCTTTTTCCCTTCTCATCGGTTCCTATTTCCTCAAGAACTCTGGCATGTGCACGCACACGGAGTCCTTCAACAAGGCAAGTTAGCCAACATTCTCTCGTCACATCGTGGACTCTACATCCAAGAGAGACAGGCTCTGGTTTTTCTAAATCAAATATGGGCAAAAGAGAAGCTACTTCTTGCACAACATAAGTATTTCGTGTCCCTCCATCAAATAGTGTCCAACAATTGCGTCCAGCTATAATAACATTGGCTCTTACTCTTGCCATAACATCCTCCTTCTTTTTTGCGTTTGCTTGTAAAAGGTTAGAAGAAATTAATCTTCTTTGGCAGCAGTCGATTTGTCGCTTTGTTGTAGTTGTAGAAGTTTTTTTAAGGCAAAGCGACCAAAGTTACTTTCTGAGCCTTGTTCATTAATGATACGTTGAAGAATTTTTTTGGCCTGTACCATTTCCCCCAGACGTATTAAACACTCACTGGCTTCGTATTGGGCCGTTACATGCCACGGCCATTTTGTTGGTTTCGTCAAATATTTGACTTTCAGATATTCGGAGGCAGCCCGTTGGAAGCTTCCCATTTCCTTGAAGCTTTGGGCAATATAGAACTGCACTTCAGCTTCTGTTTCATTATCGGCGTAGGGTTGTAATTGTTGAAAATGTCTAATAGCTCGATCATACTCTTTTAACTTCATCAAAAATTCTCCAAGCCGAATTTTTAAATTAAAGCTGTCTTCAAACCTGGGAAATTTTTCAAGGTATTCTCGTGTAGATGCAATAGCTTGGTCCCAAAGTCGAATGTGATCATAACATTTTATGAGATATCTCAAAGCCTTCGGATAAAGTTCGCCTGCTTTTGGATGAACCAAAATTTGTTTAAATGCCGTGATTGCATTTTCAACTTGCTGGGAATTGAAATAAAAATCACCTAAATTGTAATAGGTCAGAGGGGTCACCTCGCTGTCTGGATATTTTGAAGGGATATTGGTAAGAATTTTTAATGCATCTTCTGTATGGTTGGTAATTAAATAGACTTCACCCAATCCCAGTTCTCCTTGAGCGCCATAATCCGTGTTTTTAAAATCTCCTTTAAGTTTTTTGAATGTCTTTTCAGCCAATTGGAAATTTTTCTTTGTAATAAAAGCTTTTCCTTTATCCAAAAGCAACTGTGCTTCATCCATTTTAGAATCTTTGAACCTTTTCTTAAAAATATCAAGTTCAGAATCGGCAGCAGTAATTTGTCCCAACTTATAGAGACATCTAATAGCCTGTCTTAAAGGATATTTTTTCTTGTAAGCCTCCTCGGCTAAGTTAGGGGCCTTTAAATAATGAGCCCGAGCTTCATTATATTTCTCTTGTTGAAATAAAATGTCTCCAAGAGCAATGCGGGTTTCATATTGCAATTGGGGTTGTGTATAGTGTTGTAAGAGGCTTTCGTAGTACTCTTTAGCAAAGGTTAAGTTATTTTGCTTTTGCGCAATTCGTGCTACTGCCAACAGGGCCTCTGGCACACTTTCATGCTCCGGATTATCTCGAATAAAGGTTAAATATTTTTTTACAGCTTCAGTGAAATTACCAAGATTCTCATAAGCCTGAGCTTCTTTAAAAGATATTAAAATTCCGTTAGTTCCAGGTACTTCATTAATTCTTTTGTAATTAGCCAAAGCAGCTTGAAAATCCCTTAGTTGAAAATAAATTTCAGCCATTTCTCTTTGCGCTTGCGCGGCCAGTGGTGAATAAAAATATTTGGATTGAATTTGCTCCAAATCTTTCAAAGCATCGGAATAATTTTGTTTTTCTTTCTCCCATCTGGCTTTTACTAAAATCGCTTCTGGAACATATCGACTGTTTGGCTGGGTTTTAACAAAGTGGGTTAGTCGAGAGAGGGCAATAGAATCCGATCCCAAGTATTTAAGAGTGATGGCTTCACGAAACTGAGCCTCTTCAAAATATTTACTTTCAGGATATTTCTCCATGATATTCTGGTAGTGAGCTAACGCCTCCTGTAGAAGTACTGTGTCACGATCAGAAGAAGTTTGTAATAACTCATTGGCGAAATTAATTAAAATGAAATCTAAATATTTGCCATTTGGATACCGACTCTGCCATACTGTGTAAAGCTCAAGGAGTTTGGCTTGACGGGTTTCTGGAGCAGATATTTTATTTAGCTCCAACTTTGCCAACCAATAGGAAGCTTCCTCAGTCCTCTCAGAATCTGAAGAGTTTAGTTCGACAAAATTTAGACTTATTACAGCGCTGTCCAAATAGGCTGCAGCATTTTCTTGCGGAAATTGCAACCGTGCTTTATCAGCCAATTTTAAGTAAGATAAGCCCAAATAATAGAACAGTTCGTCACGTAATACTCCATCACCCTGCTTTTTCAGTACTATTCTGAACTGCTCTATGGCGTCTTCAAACTTTTTTAATTTTAAATAAACCTTGCCCAAGTCAAATGGCCAATTATCGATGATTTTTCCTTGAGTGAAGTTTTCAAACAAATTTAAGATTTCTGTAAATGCTTTTTCCAGGTCAAAATTAATGGTTTGGTAAATCAAATTCTTTCTGTCCAAGGCCCAATCGTAACTTTCAGCGGCAGGATATCGTGCTAAGTATTTTTCATATTCTTTTACAGCTAATTGGTAATTCTCCAATCCTTCGTAGCATCGAGCTAAAGCCAATTGAACATCCTCCACCCAGGGACTAAACGGAAAGTGTTCTGAAAATTCATCATAGATTCGTAATGCTTTTGAATAGTCACCGAGATACTTTTCAAATATCTCCCCCTTTTTAAAAACCATTTGAGATATATATGGGCTTTCAGCATATTTTTCCGAGTACTCTTCGATCAGTTTAAGAGCCTCTCTAAAACGTTTTAAATGAATCCAAACGTCTGTCAGTTCGAAATACGACTTTTCGATTAAAGAGGCTGTTTGATTTTTTACTTGATTTGTAATTGATATTAGTTTAGAGTATTTTGACGCTGCTTTATCGTACTGCTGTAAGATTTTAAGGGATTTGGCAGATTTAAATTCGGCTTCATATTTCAAACTCCCTTCACTACATTTGGCTGCATTTTGATAATTCTCCAATGCCTCTTTAATTTGATTTAAAGAGAAATGGATATCTCCTTTTTTTAAGTAAACTTGAGGGAACAATCCTGAGTCAGAGGCCGCAGACAAACTATTATCAAAATATTGAAGGGCTTCCTCATAAAGTCCTCGTTTTTGAAACAAAATACCAAGATTATAATAGGCCTGTTGAGCTTCGACGCGGGTGGGGAAATCTTGTACAAGTTTGGTGTAGATAGATTCGGCTTCCTTAAATTGTCCCATATTTTCAAAAATTTTCCCGCGAACCAGATTAATGCGCGGGTCATTTAATTCAGGCCCTAAGGCACTAAAAATACCGTCCATTTCATTTATGGCTTTGGTAAATTCATTTTTTCTAAAATAAATGTTGACAATTTCAAGATGGGCCTCTAATCGTTCAGGGGTGTCGGGATAGCTCCTTATTAGCTCGAATAAAATGGCGATCGCTGCATTATCTTTACCGGATTTTGAATAAGTTTTTCCTGCTTCAAGTAATGCTTTTGGGGCCAATTCACTTTCAGGATGGAAAATAGAAACTCTTTTGAAAAGTTCGGCGGCCGCTTCAAAGTTTTGCTGAGCTTTCTTGCATTGAGCTAAACGATATCGACCTTTGGGCACAAACTGTGATTGTGGATAGCTAATTTCTAATTCTTTAAATTTTTCAAATGCGTGGCTGTAGTTCTCGGCCGCAAAATAAGCCTCTCCACTTAGAAATAACGCCTCATCGGCTTTTTCATGATTGGGATATTTTTCAGCGAAAATGTTAAATTGTTCCGCGGCTAAAACAAATATTTTGTCTTCGTACAGTTTCTGAGCAAAATTGAATTCCTGTTCTGCTTTCGATTCTTGACTCCAACTCACCGGAATTGAGGCAACGGAGAATACAATGATATAAAATAAAATTAGCATTTTCTTTACAGAAGATATTTCGACCGCAAAATATTTTATTTTCTACCTAAATTGAGCGATTCTGCCTTAAATTGTTTCGCAATCGGGTTTAAGCGTAGAGAACGTTGGGTGTCCACGATTTAGCGTAGTATTTACGCCTGCTACTGCAAGCTAAAGCTTGAACACCGAACTTCTCCCGGTAGGAAAAATCGCTCAATTAAGGAATTTCGTTGTGATATCATCGACCCCTAATTCCCTTATACCTTACACCTTACACCTTATACCTTATACCCTATACCTTAGTTTGAAAAAGACCCTACTGCCTGATGTTTGAATTTCACTTTCATAGGTTTTCCGAATCCGGGTTAAATATTTCCAAGTTTGCATATTTCACCACTAATCTTTTTTTCCCAACCTCATAAAAGTTGACCGTTATTTTCATATCTTCCTCTTCGCCATCCATTGTTATAATTTTTCCAACACCAAATTTGGGATGTCTAACCTCACAGCCAACAGTAATTTCAGGCAATTCCTGAGTAAAATCTTCATAAGCAGGCATTTTTTCTACTCTGGATTCATAAAATTTGTGCTGGTGGGATTTTCTTATATTTTGTCGTATTAAGTATTCTGGAGCAATCTCTTTAATAAATCTTGAAGGTATACTATTATAATTATCGCCAAATCTCACCCTTTGAGCTGCCCAAGTTAGATAAAGTTTCTCTTTGGCACGTGTAGCACCAACATAAAATAATCTGCGCTCTTCTTCTAATTCATCCACGCTGTTAAATGTCCTTGATAGGGGAAACAATCCCTCTTCCAATCCTGTGATGAAAACCACTGGAAATTCTAGTCCTTTAGCACTATGTAAAGTCATTAAGGTTACAGCATTCGCCTTATCGTCCCAGGTATCAATATCAGTAATTAGGGAGACTTCTTCAAGAAAATCTTCCAAAGTTGCTCTTTTATCTAATTTTGCAAACTTTGCTATGGCAGAAAGAAGCTCTCGCACGTTTTCGGCTCGGGTCATGGATTCCTCGGTGCTAATTTCTTTAAATGTTTTTAAAATGCCAATCTCCTCAACAAGGGCTCTCGCCAGTTCCCCTGGAGAAAATTCGTTTTTTATAGAAGCGTATTTATTAATCAAAGCATAAAATTCTGCGATATTAGCTCGAATACGAGGCGTAATGGTAGTTATTTCTTCAACCCTTCCGGCCGCCTCTAAAAGCGAAATTGAATGTTGTCGAGCAAAATCTGCAATTTTTGCGATAGAGCTTTCTCCGATTCCGCGTAAAGGATAATTTATAACTCTCTTAAAACTGATGGTGTCTTGAGCATTACAAATTAAACGGAGATAGGCCAATACGTCCTTAATTTCCTTTCTTTCATAAAATCGGAGGCCTCCGACAACCACATAAGGAATGCCAGCCGAACGGAGTGCATCTTCTAAAACTCGAGATTGAGCGTTCGTACGATACAAAACAGCAAAGTCACAAAAATTTCTGCCATGTTGAGTAAGCTCATTTTTAATATTTTCGGTCAAGAAGTAAGATTCGCTAATCTCGTCGTCTACTTCAAACACAGTGACTTTGTCGCCCAATTCTTTTTTTGTCCAAAGGATTTTTTCCCTTCTCAGCAAATTATTCTGAACTACAGAATTAGCTGCATTTAAGATATTTTTGGTTGACCGATAATTTTGCTCTAAATGAAATATTTTGCAGTCAGGATAATCGCGTTCAAAATCAAGGATGTTTCGAATGTCAGCGCCTCGCCAGCGGTAGATAGATTGATCATCGTCTCCAACCACGCATAAATTATGGTGTTTAAAGGCAAGCTTTTTCAAAAGCAAATACTGGGTTCGATTGGTATCTTGATATTCATCGACTAAAATATATTTAAATCTATTTTGATAATTACTCAAAACCTGTGGAAATTGCTCAAACAAATATATTGGGTTCACCAACAGATCATCAAAATCCATGGTATTATTTTTTTTCATTAGTTGTTGATAATGATAATAGATCAAAGCGACTGTTACCTCAAAGGGCTCTTTGGCAATAGCGTTGTATTCATCAGGGCTCACAAACATATTTTTTGCTCCACTAATTCTTGCTTGAACAGCTTCTGGCGTATACTGTTTGGGAGAAATATTAATGTCATTCATCACATTTTTAATATAGCTCATCTGGTCTTGGCGATCAAAAATCAAAAAGTTTCTTCCAAATCCTATGCGTTCTCCTTCGACCCGTAATATCCTAGCACAAATGGAATGAAACGTGCCAATCCATAGCTCTTTACTAAAGCCTTTAGAAAGCTTCATAATTCGCTCTTTCATTTCATTAGCGGCCTTATTGGTAAAAGTCACAGCCAAAATTTGCCACGGTTTCACGCCTTTTTTTCCCATAAGATAAGCCACCCGATGGGTTAGTACTCGAGTTTTTCCACTGCCAGCCCCTGCCAGCACTAATACCGGGCCTTCAGTACTGAGAACAGCTTCTCTTTGAATTGAATTCAGCGAGGTAAGCAAATGGTTTTTCGGTATCGGATTAGCCTTTCCCATCTTGCCCTCCTACACGCTTCATCTGCCTTACCTTTCTTCTATACTGATCAAAGTGAGATTTTGCTCTTAAATGCTCTTGAAGTGTCGTACTAAAAGTATGAGAACCATCCTTCTTAGCAACGAAATAAAGATATTTTACTTTTGCCGGGAATAAACTTGCTTTGATTGAAGCAAGGCCTGGATTATTTATTGGGCCAGGTGGAAGTCCAGAATATTTGTAGGTATTATAAGGCGAATCAATCTCTAAATCCTTTTTTAAAAGCCGCCTTGGGCTGTCCTCAATGATGTATTGAATAGTAGGATCAGCTTGCAGGAGCATTCCTTTTTTCAATCGGTTATGATAAACCGCAGATATTAAAGTTCGTTCACTGTCAATGACAGCTTCTCCTTCAATAATAGAGGCTAAGGTTATCAACTCTGAAACTGAAAATCCTAATTCTTCAGTTCTGGACCGAAGTGAGTCGTCAAATTGTTTTTTGAATTGATTTACCATAACCGGTATAATCTCTTCGGATTTGATCTGCCAATAAAAGCTGTAAGTTTCCGGAAACAAAAAACCTTCTAAATTTGGAGCATTAATACCTAACTTTTTTGTATAGAGACTATCTGTTACTAACTGCAGAAACCGAGCAGAATCAATTTCAACTTTTTGTTTTAAAATCGAGGCAATTTGTCTTGCATTTTTCCCTTCGGGAATGGTGACCCATTCCATGGCGACATGGCCATCTACCAATGTTTTTAACAATCGATAACTTGAAGTTTTACCTGAGATTTCATATTTACCGGCTTTTAGTTTACTCCTCCAACCGAGAATTTTTGCAGCTAACTTAATTTTTGTTTTATTTTGAATTATTCCATTACTCAGCATTAAATCCAGAATCGCATCAAATGAGGTACCCCTTTGGATTTTTAAAGTAAACATTTCATCTTTACTACCCACGATTGTTGGAGAAAGAAAAATCCAATAAAAACTGACACTTATAATCGATATGACTAATAAAAGCAGTAAAAAGTAAGGCTTGACCATTTCTACTCTATTAAGTGAAAATAATCCTCAAGTATGTTCGCATGATCAAAAGCTAAGTTTTTTGGTAATTCCTTCTTAGTGAAGATTCTCAAATCGCCTGCATCATCGCCAGCGGCAGGTTTTCCGCTGCTTTCTGCTACAAACACGACACTAATCGTATGCCCCCTTGGGTCTCTTTTCGGATCTGAATAAACACCTAATACTCGTTTTAACTTTACCTCTAATGAAGTCTCCTCCTTAGCTTCCCGAACCGCGGCCGCTTCGAGTGATTCACCGTAATCCACAAAGCCTCCGGGGATGGCCCAGCCGAAAGGGTAATTTTTTCTTTGTATTAAAACAATACCCATTTCGTTTTGAATCTTCAGAACCTCAATGATAATATCAACGGTAAGCGATGGTGTTCTAAATTTTTTAATAGTTTTTCCACAATGAGGACACTTTTCAGATACTTTTACGCTCATCAAAAATATTAGCGGAATAACAACAAAATATTATACAATGAATGAGTATAAGCAGCAATCCCATATCCTCTAAAGATAAAAAGAAAAGAAAAAACCACCCCAGCAAAAAAGCGAAAGAAAAAGGTTTCTAAATGAAAAGGTTCTCCGAAAATATTCAAATAATGCAGAAAAGCAAAAAGAAAAGAACCCGATAAAACCGCAGTGGGATAAGAAATTGATTCATCTTTATGGATTACTTTTTTAAAAAAAAGAACTAATCCTGAAATAAAAATAAATCGAAAAAAGAACTCCTCGTAAACTCCCGAGCCTATATGTACAATTAAAGCAGCTATCATGGAATGATTAAAGCGATATATTTGCTGAGTAAGAAAGAATCCGGTAAAGCTTCCTACAAAGATACCAAAAAGAAGAGCATAAAATAAACTCTCCAGAAACATATAGGCAAAATGAACCGGCCTAATTTTCATTTGGCGAATGGGTTTTACTTTTAGAGTAAAAAATAAAATTAAAAGCAGGAATGGCAGGCCTACTGTCTGCCATTCCTGAAGACCCAAATAATTTAGCCCTTTTTTAAAAAGTAGATCAGTACCTGTCCTTAAACTGCCTTGCCAGCTATGATTTAGTTTGTAAGCTAAAAATTCATATAATAGCCATAGAGGTGCAACAAACACTAAGCCAATCGCTGGATTTCGAGAAAGAGACCAATATTCGTTTCGGAAAATCGACCTCACTAAACTTTTATCCAATTAAGTTAGGATTACGATCCAGCATGTCTTGCTGCTCTTAAACGATCACGCACTCCGATAATAATGAGCACCAACTGGTGAACGGGTTCTGCTCCACTACCAGCAACTAAACCGGTTACAATCAAATTAAGTAAATTAGTCGCCCCAATCCTCCCTGGAAAAATTTCATCAATAATTCCAAATTTAAAAATGATACACCCAATGATACCCAAAACCATGCCCCCTATCAAAGTAAATCGGCGTATGGTTATTATGAATTTTTCTAAAGCATCAGGGTCATCTTCTAACTCGGTTTTCTTTTCTTCGATTCCGGGAATTAATTGGATGATAATTTCTATAATTCTTTCAATCACCAGTGCAAAGGCGAGGAGATTTAAAAATGGATTCACATCCATGACTGGGCTACCTTGAAATGTTCTGCCAAAAAGGGGCGTTTGAATAATGATAAAAAGTACCACAAAAATTATCCAGAACACCAGTCTAAATTTCATTTTAATGCTCATTTTACCTCCCTCTTAAATATTTGGTCCGTTAATTATTACCGAAATCATAATTTTTTTTAATAACCTATGTGTTGACGGATAGTTATTTCCTTGAAGCAATGTAAAATATTGAGTAGTTACTATTATAAAATGTTAATGCGGTCAATAAGTTCATTGAATATATAAATTCACTAAAGAAATGTCAACAGAATAATTAGTTTTTTTGGGGATAATTTGTTGAAGAATTTATATAGCGCAATAAAAAATCTTGATTAATAGCGGTATGTTTACAAAATTCTAAACTACAAGCGCCAAATCATAAACAAATTACAAATTCTAATATTCAATA
>JBHIAC010000004.1:0-70826 GCA_046758365.1 bacterium | reverse complement strand
TCCGAGCAGGTGAGGGCAATTTTGCAGATTTCTACGTAGTCTTTCCGACCTTAGCTGTTGGTGTGACCGATTTTTTTATGATTGGCGGAGGCGTCTCCCTATTTCCTGGTGCAGAAAGTCAGCTGGTCTATTTTTCACCCAAAATAAGGCTTATACATCGTGAAAATTTTGACTTGGCAGCCGGAATGCTCTACATGGGCATTCCGGATGAAGGGGATTTAGGTGCAGCCTATACCTCCTTTTCTATCGGTAATCCACTTGGTGGATTCACTTTTGGTGTGGCCGTCCCATTCGCCAGTGAGGATAGTGATTTAGATTCTCCCGCTTTTCTTTTTGGCGCTGAAACCCAGGTTTCCAACAGCGCCAAATTTATAACGGAAAATTGGTGGTTCACAGGTGTTGACGGTGGATTGTTGCTTGTATCTGGTGGAATCCGCTTCTTTGGGGAACGTCTCTCCGCGGATATAGGATTAATCACCTCCCCGGAAGCCTTTGATGATGGGGGATTTCCGTTCTTGCCCTGGGTTGATTTTGCGGTGAGTTTTGGTAAATAATAAATAAAGGATGTCAAGTCACTACTGAACTTTATCTAACGACTTAACATGCAAAAATTAAAATCTCACAAAAGAATTAACGATATTTTACTTGGTCCTATAGAACCTCCGGTGTTAAAATGGATCGTGGTCTGCATGCCCCAATGGGTAACTCCTAATATGCTTACAGGAGTTGGACTGATAGCGGCTATTATAATTTGTGTGAGCTATTGGCTGAGCAATTTTAATAAAAATTTCTTGTGGTTAGCAAATTTTGGATTTATATTAAACTGGTTTGGTGATAGTTTAGATGGAACCCTTGCCAGATATATAAAAATTGAAAGGCCAAAATTTGGATATTTTATAGATCATACATTGGATTGTTTCATATACAACAAATGTCTATGCTTATTAGGAGCCTACTTATAATTGGTATCGCTGCAACTTATTTATCTTTGGTGGAGATTTCTAAGCTATCTGCTCATTCTCATAATAAAAAGGTTCGTATAGTTACCCATCAGGAAATCCTCGAAGCTATGCAGCAGCAAAAAGGTTACGTCCTAACGGTAACCACTAACGTGGCGCGCTTTCAGGCTCGGGTGATCCTCACACTGATTCAAATGTCGCAGAAGCGCGAACTTGAAGACCCTCTCCTATTAATTAAGCACACCGACTGGTTTTTTGCATTTTTAGAAGTGAACAATCTCACCATCGAAGAAGCGCCTACATTTGCACTCTTGTCTTATCAACACCGACAGGATCAATTAATTGATTACCAGACTGAACATGTCATAAAGAAGATGGATAAAGACCTGAACCCCACCTTAGCGGCCAACGTGATAGTCTGGTGGCCAAATTCACCTAAGGGACCCTCAAAGTATTCCTTTCACGATACGCTTTCAGCACCTAACCTAAAAATTACAAATAGTAGAGTCATCACTTACCGACTTCTTGAATTTGAAGATATGATTGTCTATGATGATATTCATGGTATTACGGGACGTCCAACCTCCGGATTACTCGGATTACTTTTTCGAATCATTGGTGAAGGAAGAGCGGTGCAATCAAGGATTACGATTTCCCAAGATGGTCTACAAATTAATCGAGCTCAGGCAAGAAAGGGGCCATTTGAAGTGACCGAAACTGTAACCGTCCAACCTGATGGTAAGACAGAAAAAGGGCTGCCGCCAGACCGCCCAGATCTCTTGGCTCTGGAAGCCAGGCTTAAACAGCCGTTGAAAATTAAGTATGTACCATTCGATGTTTCAAGGGCGATTTATAATTCACATCGATAATAAAACCTTCCAATTTAAATTAAGTTGTTCAAATTTCCCCTTGCATTTTTAGAAAAAGATTGTATCTTAAAAGCTCACAAAGGAGTTGTAAAGAACGCAGAGATAATTATTCATTTGGAAGATACCATTGAAATCCAATATGAGTTTTTACATTTAGTTTTTTGCTTATTTATTTTCATTCAGCATCATTAAATGAAAAGAATATATTACTTCTTAACGATAAAAACACAAGTTTATCAAATAAAACAAGGAAGGATAATATGCGAGTAACCATTGAATACTGCGTAGTTTGAAACTATTTTCCCAAAGCCTCCAGTTTGAAGGCAGATTTAGAAAAACAGTTCTCCGATATTCAAGTAGAACTAATCGAAGGTAGTAATGGAGTATTTGAAGTGGTTAAAGATGGGGAATTGATTTTCTCTAAAAAACAGCTTGAGCGATTCCCTGAACACGATGAAATATTTGAAAAATTGCAATGAAGTCCTTTGCCGAGTTTTACTTAGCTTACTATTATTCCACAGCTATAACGCCTCAAATAGAACACGAAATATGAATCAATTTTTAAGGGATAATTCTCACTAAAGTTGGTTCATTCCGACTTGCGCCAGTGCTTTTGCTTATAGACATCACCCCCCATCAAAAGATTTTTAAAAATATAAAAATATTCTTGTTATTAGGAATAACATTAATCAAATTTTTGTTCACAATTTTATATATGCATATACTTGCATATATTAATACTAATCTCTTGAGGAAGTATTTAAATGAAAAATAAGAAAATAGCCATAATCGGAGCTGGGCCTATTGGGCTTGAAGCCACTTTATACGCCTTACAGCTTGGTTATGAGGTTGAAATATTTGAAAAGGGTGAAGTCGGTTCTAATATTTTAAATTGGGGGCATGTAAGTTTATTTTCACCTTGGCGAATGAACCACTCTTCTTTAAGCCAAGCATTGCTTAAGAAAAATCAACCCAAATGGCAAGAGCCTGGGCCAGAAGATTATTTAACTGGGAAAGAATACGTTGAAAACTATCTATTGCCTTTGAGTAAGTTACCACAACTCGCCAAAAAAATTCATACAAACACCCATGTTCAGCATATTGGTAGAGAACAGATTCTTAAAGGAGATTTAATTGGAGAAGCCCACCGAGCTAATTTTCTTTTTCGAATTCTATCCATTGACTCACAAGGAAAAGAGAAATGTTACTCTGTTAATATTGTTATTGATGCTTCTGGAGTTTATGACAATCACAACTGGTTAGGTGATGGTGGGATTCCAGCTTTAGATGAAAAGCAAAGCGAGTCTTTCATTGCTTATGGCTTGGAAGATATTCACGGTTCGGATCGTACAAAATATGCAGGGAAAAAAACGTTGTTAGTAGGAGCTGGCTATTCGGCCGCTACAGCCATTGCTGATTTTCAGAATTTAATCCGAGAAGAACCTCAGACTTCCGTGCTTTGGGTAATACGGGAAAACCGCCAAGAACCCATAGTTGTTATCGAAGGTGACCCTCTCCCTAATCGCGCCCAATTAACTGAAATCGCCAATTCCATTGCAAAAAATGGTCAGCACCAAATAGAATTCAGGAATAATACGACCATAGATTCGATTCAATTTTTAGAAAACAAAGACAAATTTATCGTAGGACTAAACAGCAACGGTTTAATGGTCAAAGTAGAAGTCGATCGAGTCATTGCCAATGTGGGCTATGGTCCTGACAATTCCCTATATCGAGAATTACAGGTGCATGAATGTTACGCTTCTCGTGGACCAATGAAACTATCAGCCGTACTTTTGGGAGCCTCTGCTACCGATTGTTTGGCTCAAACCAGCCATGGTGCTGCGACACTGAAAAATCCTGAGCCCAATTTTTACATCATTGGAAACAAAAGCTATGGCCGTAATTCTACTTTTTTAATTCGCATTGGTTTGAGTCAAATTCAGGAAGTTTTTACACTGATTACGGGTGATGAAAAACTCAATCTTTACGAACTTGCATAAAATAGAGGGTGAGAACTTTTGATTATAGAAAACCTAAAAGCGCACGAGACAACTCTAAATGTAAAAGAATCTGACAATTTCGAAGACCAAAAATCCTTAATTCAAATTTCCACAAAACCATCAGCGAGCCGGGTACCATGTGTCCCTCTGCACAGTTTGGATGCGCTCTGGTTTCAAGTCGGCGGAACCATTTGCAATTTGTGGTGTACCCACTGCTTCATTAGTTGCAGTCCGCAAAATCACAAATTTGGATTTATGGACCGCGCAACGGTAGGCAAATACCTGGAGGAATCCAAAAAATTGGGAGTGAAAGAATACTACTTTACTGGCGGCGAACCGTTTATGAACAAAGACTTGCTGGTTATTTTAGAAGATACTCTGGAATTAGGTCCGGCTACTGTTCTTACTAACGGAATAATGATTCTTGAGCGCGTGGCTAAACGACTTAAAGATATCGTGGACCAATCCATTTACACTTTAGAAATCCGGGTAAGTATCGATGGTTTTACCGAAGAAAGCAACGATAAAATACGTGGCGTAGGGAGCTTCAGAAAGGCTATGAAGGGTGTCAAGAATTTGATAGATTATGGTTTTTTACCGATTATTACCACGGCGCAAACCTGGGATGATTCCGAAACAGAAAAGGTGTTTAATGGATTTCGAAATATGTTGATTAATAGGGGGTACACCCGACCAAGAATTAAAATCATTCCTCCACTTCGTATTGGGCGAGAGAAAGTCCGCAGTCGGGGCTACGACAAATATGAATATGTTACCAAAGAAATGATGACAGAGTACGACGACAACCAGCTTCAGTGCACTCATAGCCGTATGGTAACGGATAAAGGTGTGTATGTCTGCCCAATATTAATTGATTACCCAGAAGCCAAAGTGGGAGACTCATTAGAAGAGTCTTTTACCCCATATCCCTTGAAACATCAGGCATGTTATACCTGTTATATTTCGGGGGCTATTTGTCATAATTTATCAGGAACTGAAAGCAATTAAATACTTACCCCGGATAAACATCGATTGTCACGGAAATTAAATCAGAATCTATGGATGATAATGAAATTTAACTAACTAATAGGAAAGGTGTAAAGCAAGTATGAATAGTAACACTAAAGATATAGGAATAAACAACTCAAAAAAAATTAGCATTGAAAAAGCAGTACGGGAGCGTTATACCAAAGGCTCTCAACAGCGGGAGGTTGCTCTATGCTGTGCCCCCGTGGATTATGATAACAAATATTTAGAAGTCCTACCCAAAGAGATCATCGAACGGGATTACGGTTGCGGCGATCCTTCTAAATATGTGCAACCGGGTGAAACGGTTTTAGATCTTGGAAGCGGAACAGGTAAAATATGCTACATTATATCTCAAAGGGTGGGACCGCAAGGCAAAGTCATTGGTGTAGATATGAACCAGAAAATGCTGCAATTAGCGAGAAAGTACCAGAAAGAGATCGAGGACAAAATTGGCTATCACAATGTGGAATTTCGTCGAGGGAAAATTCAGGATTTGAAATTGGATTTAGACCGAGCTGACCATTATTTACGGGAAAATCCCATTCACAATGCTTCCGATTTAATTTGTTATGAAGAATTTATTGAAGAGCAAAGAAAAAACAATTCCCTCATTCCAGACGCTTCCATCGACCTGGTTGTCTCCAACTGTGTTTTGAACTTAGTGAAAGACGAAGATAAAAAGCAGCTCTTTACTGAAATTTACCGAGTATTAAAAAATGGTGGGCGGGTCGCTATTTCGGATATTGTTGCAGATGAAGATGTGCCCGATCATCTAAAAAATGACCCAGACCTTTGGAGTGGCTGCATATCTGGCGCTTTACGCGAAGATGAGTTTCTTAAAGCCTTTGCAGAGGTTGGTTTTTATGGCATTCAAATTATAAAGCGGGATGATGAACCGTTGCAAACTGTAGAAGGCATTGAATTTCGCTCACTTACGCTTACGGCTCATAAAGGAAAAGATGGACCGTGTTTAGAGAAAAATCAAGCGGTACTTTACCGTGGCCCCTGGAAAGCGGTGATCGACGACGATGGCCACACCCTCTATCGAGGAGAACGAATGGCTGTTTGCGATAAAACCTTTCGCATTTACACAAAGGAACCCTATTCCGAGGATATTATACCTGTGGAGCCATACGAGGAAATTCCTCTGGAAGAAGCGCAGCGTTTTGCCTGCAATAAAAACGCCCGTCGCCATCCTAGAGAAACAAAAGGTATGGAGTACAATGTAACCCAACTAAGCGATGGCGATTGCTGTGGTCCAGAGGGATGCTGTTAAATCGATGCAAACTTTAGTAATATTGGCAGCAGTTAGTCATTAGGTCCTTAAGTGATAAGTTACAGTATTACCAATCAATTATTTGTTTTTTGGCTAAGAAAATTGAATTTCTTGTAAAACTTTACGATGGGGATATTAAGGTATAAGGATATAGGGTATAGGTAAGGAATAGATCAACGTATCCTTATACCCTTATTCCCTTATAACCTCTTATATTTATGGAAGAATTAAACTATGAAAAAATCGCAGTCTTTGGTGGCGTTTACAATAACTATTTAGCTTTAGACGCCCTAGTAACCGATGCCAAAAATAGAGGTACAGAAAAGCTTTTCTGCTTGGGGGATTTGGGTGCTTTTGGGCCAAATCCTGATAAGGTGTTCCCAATCTTATTAGAACATAATATCGCTGTGGTTCAGGGAAATTACGACCATGCTATTGGCCACAATCTAAGCGACTGTCAGTGCGGCTACACCGATGCTCGAGATAATTATTTTGCGCAAATCAGTTATGATTATACTGTCTCAAAAACCAGTCCTGAATTTAAAACCCAGCAGAAACAACTTCCTCCAGAAATTCGATTTAATTTTGGAGGCAAACGAGTACTGCTCTGCCATGGTTCACCAAGAAAAACCAACGAATTTCTTTGGGAATCCACCACCCCTACCCATTTTTTACAAAAACTTTTTCAGGATTACAAAGCCGACATCATTCTGGCTACACACACAGGGATTCACTGGAAAAGAGAGGTAGCAGAGGGCAAGTTTTTTGCGAATGTGGGCGTTATAGGTAGACCTGAAAATGATGGCGAAACCAATGTGTGGTACGCCATACTTTCTGCCAACAGACATGTAGAAATCGAATTCATCCGCATGGAATATGATTACCAACGTCTGGCTAAAGAAATGAAAGAAGAAATCCTTCCCCAAGAGTTTATCGATACCATTTTGACAGGCTGGTGGACCACCTGCCTGGAGATTTTACCAGCGAAGGAGCGGATGCAGGGGAAATTTTAACTAAGTTCATGTTATACATTAATTCATTTCCTAATTGCCATTTGCATAAATCTTTTAGCTAATCTGCGGCTCTTTTCTTCTACGCTATTTCTTCTTTCATCATTTCCATGAAAAAAACTTGTTATTTTGTAAAAAGAAAATTATATTAGATCAAAAGTAAAAGATTGGTTATATGAAGGAGAGAAGGAATGGGCAATGTGGATTTAATAATAAAAAAGTTAGAAAAGATAGAAAATGAAATTCATACTTTGAAATTTTCATTAAAACAAAGTCAGAAGCCTTTGAAGTTAGGCGGTATTTGGACAAAAAGCCATATAATAATAGAGACCACGAAGCAGAAAAACAAGCAAAATGGTCAGTAGCTTTAAAGCTAAATTTGGTTTATTTTTATGAGATTAGATTGGCGATTTTTTTAATTTAAAAATTAAACTGCGATGCACAAATTCAAATCGACAAAAATACCAGGTAGCAGCATTCAGGCAGTCATCAATATTTACAAGAAGGATGTAGATCGAACGCTGATCCGCGAGAATCTCAAACTCACGGTGGAAGAACGCCTTCTTAATCTGCAAAATTTCATGCAATTCACAGACGAACTTCGAGAAGCCGGCCAGAAGGTTCGCCAATCGGTGGCACCTAAGAGAGTTCCCAGATTACCATTGATTACAAGAAGCTAATTCCCACCCTGGTTAAAGGCAAGGTAAAGTTTGTTATTATTAGCGGAGTAGCTGCCATTGTGCACGGTTCGGCACGAGTAACGTTCGATTTGGATGTGGTTTATGCTCGCGATTCGGATAATATTAAGCGCCTGGTGCAAACGCTAAAACCTTATTCTCCATATCTGCGGTATGCACCACCCGCACTGCCTTTCGTATTCGATAAAGAAACGGTGGAAAAGGGGCTGAATTTCACTCTGACAACCAAGCTCGGTAATTTGGATCTGCTTGGAGAAGTTGTTGGTGGAGGAACTTATGAAGATTTGCTCCCCTATTCTCAGCAAATCAAAGTGTTTGGCGTGAACTGTTATTGCCTCGGTCTGGAACGATTAATTCACCTAAAGCGCGCTGCCGGCCGGCCTAAAGACTTTGAGGCCATTGCAGAATTGGAAGCGATTTTGGAAGAAAGACAGAAAAACGCATTATGACTGTTTAGTTGCGCCCATGTTGGGCGGAACCCCTCATGGGGCAACTTGTGCTGGAGAGCTTGGACCTAGTCGTTGACCCTTAAGTCAAATATTATCACCGCGTCCCGAATCCTCAGCCCTCTCTTCTTACAAGCTCAAATAGCGCGCGGCGGGCTTACCAGTGACTTTCATTGTTAAGCATTTTTTTAGTGACGTTTCCTATTTTGATATTCCATTAGCAGGAGAAGAGGAATTTGTAAGTTATTTTTAGTGGAGTAAACTGAGGAACAACCCCAATATATTAAATTAATCAGATTCTTGAAACCGCTCTTTAGGTGAGTAGAGGTATAATCATTTAATTCATGCTATCCTGAATTGAGCGATTTTATAACAGGGGAGCAGACGGTGTTCAAGCTTCAGCTTGCATTGGGTGGGGACATCACGCTCAAGCGTGAACACCTAATATTAACACCCAACACTAATTTTACTGAAACTTGTTTAGGAAACAATTCAAGGTAAAATCGTTCAATTTAGGTCTATATAAATACACAATATTCTCACTGATTCGTTTCTCATCTTTAAAAGATTTAAGCATGTTACAACTTAGGTCAAAATGTTTCACGATGTTACATTAATATAGCCATTTTCAACATTTATATTGTTTAGTTAAATAACCTAAGTTAATAAAATATTGATAGTTAAAGAATTAATATTACTTTTATGGCACAGCCTTTGCGTTATTTTATAATAATTTAGATTAATTTTAGGATAGATGGAATATGAAATCTGTATTTAAGATATTTTGGTTAACCCTATTACTATTTTATTTTAACCAAGAAATCTATGGGCGGGGGCTCAACCTACCTGGTGGAAGAGGACTTATTCATTTATCATCAGCGTGGAACTTGGAAAAGGGCGGTATGACACTCCACGGTTATACATCTTCTTATTTTGAAAAAGCAAGTATTACTAGATCAAATGGAATAACTGTGGAAAATACTTATTGGGACATTCAAGGCGCTCTAACCTTTCATTTTGCCACCAGTAAACATATTGAATGGGTTATTACCCAAATAGTGTTTCAAGACAATCACAAAGGTGAAAAAGAGAATGAATTTAATGCCCCAGATGATTTAATTTTAAAAATAAAAGTTGGATCATTAGGCAGTATTGCCAGTAGATTTAAATTTGGTCTTACCTTTGGAACCCGTATCCCAATTGGCTCAAAACACAATCTTATACTGGAGCCTTATTCAAGCGATAGAATACAAGCCGGATTTATAACCCAGATATCTTATTCGCCTGACTTGCTCATTCCAGAAAGTGCCTTTAACTTACATCTAAATCTTGGCCTTTGGTATCATTACGATACCGGAAGATTTTTGGCCAATGGTCCACCTGAGGATATAATAACGGTGGTGGACCCAACTTTAGAATTTTTATATGGGATAGGTTTCGCTTTTCCAACCAATCAATTTGATTTTTCATTAGAACTGACTGGACAGGCCTTTCTGAATAGGCCTCCTGTAACTGCCTATGGAAGGGAAGATTTTATTTACCTAACACCAGGAATTAAATATAGACTATCACCTTGGATTTCACTTTTAGCAGGATGGGATATCAGACTATCGAATTTTAAAGACACGACCCTATATCAAAGCGATGGTACAGCCCTTAATCGCGTGAATGACCAGCTTGCTAATTATCCTTTTTGGCGATTTCGGATTGGATCCCAAATTAATCTTAGAAAACCCGCACCCAGGTTGCCTACTTCGATTAATTCCAGCAATATAGGCACCAGTGAGGAAAAAAATAGTACTGATAATAAAAACGTTAACATTGAGGAACTTTTAGCAAAATATCATAAATTGACCAAAGAAAAACTTATGAGCGAAAGTGCTGAGGAAGAACTTGCACGGATTCGTAAAGAAAGTAAGAGGATACAAGCGATTATTAATCGGTTAAGAAAAATTTTGGATATTGATAATAAAGATGTTGAATTTGAAGACGAATATATAACAAATAAAAAACCTTTACATTAAAATTCGATTTTGTCTCTAAAATATTGTAAGAGATGATCAATCGAAACCCTTTCTTGGGACATAGAATCCCTTTCCCGAACCGTTACACTATCATCTTCCAATGTCTGAGAATCAACCGTTATACAAAATGGGGTTCCTGCTTCATCTTGACGTCTGTATCTCCGTCCGATAGCTCCACTTTCATCATAGAATACTATTAAATACTTTCTTAAGTGTTCCACGATTTTGCGTGCTAATTCTGGCATACCGTCCCGTTTAACCAATGGGAAAATACCGGCTTTAATTGGAGCAATTTTAGGAGAAAGATGTAAAACAACTCTAGTTTCACCATTTATATTTTCTTCTTCATAGGCATCTGTTAAACAGGTTAAAAGCGTTCTATCGCAACCGGCGGAGGTTTCGATTATGTAAGGGACATATCGTTCTCTTGTTGCATCATCAAAATATTGCATATCTTTGCCTGAATGTTCTTGATGTCGGGATAGATCAAAATCTGTTCGGTTGTGAATGCCTTCCAACTCCTTCCAACCAAAAGGAAACCGATACTGGATATCAAAAGCAGCGGCCGCATAGTGGGCTAATTCATCGGGACCGTGTTGATGAAATCTTAAATTTTCTTTATGGATCCCCAAATCATCATACCATTGAATCCTCTTTTCTTTCCAATATTCAAACCATTGCTCGTCGGTGCCTGGTTTAACAAAGAACTGCATTTCCATTTGTTCGAATTCTCTGGTCCTAAAAATAAAATTTCGAGGCGTTATTTCATTCCGAAAAGCTTTACCAATTTGAGCAATTCCAAAAGGAATCTTTTTTCGTGAAGAGAGTAGGACATTTAAAAAGTTTACATAAATTCCTTGGGCGGTCTCAGGTCTCAAATAGACAATTGAAGCATCCTCCATGACAGGCCCCATATGAGTTTTAAACATTAAGTTAAATTGTCGGGCCTCGGTAAGTTCACCGCCGCAAACAGGGCATTTTTCCGTGTTAATTTCATCACCGCGAAAACGTCGTTTGCAGTTTTTACAATCCACCATAGGGTCTGTAAATCCTTCAACATGACCCGAGGCCTCCCAAATTTTCGGATGCATAAGAATGGACGAATCCAGTCCCACAATATCGTCACGGAGTTGAACCATACTCTTCCACCAAAACTCCTTTATATTTCTTTTGAGTTCAATCCCTAAAGAGCCATAATCATAGCAACTATCTAAACCGCCATAAATTTCACTTGATTGAAATATAAATCCTCTTCTCTTACAAAGAGATACCAATTTGTTCATGATATTGTTTGAAGGATTTTTGCCCATCAAATACTCCTTAACCCAAAAACTTCAATTGATTGTTTCATCTCGGAGAATTTCGGCTGCTCTTTCAGGTGGAACCAAATTGATCTGAAATCCGGACCCTACGTCAAAACTCGTATATCCGCGAAATCTGGGAGTAATTTCAATATGCCAGTGGTAATCTCGTTCCAAAGTCTTCCAATAACCACGTAGTTTTCCAGCAGAGATATTGGGCCCAGAATGAAGAACCATCACATAATTCGGATCATTTAAAGTAGTACTTATTTTTAATAAAATATCCTTAAGAGCTGAAGCCAATGGGCTATAATCAGCATTCCATTCAAAGAAAGTCTCATGTTTTTTAGGCAAAATCCAGACTTCAAATGGGGCGCGTGATGCAAATGGGGCGAATACGAGATACTTGTCGTTTTGTATAATAATACGTTCTACATCGGTAAGCTCTTGATTTATTACATCACAAAAGATACATCGTTCCTTGTAGTGAAAATAATCCATGGCGTTCATTAATTCCGTTTTAACACGAGTAGGTGTAATAGGTGTGGCTATGATATGTGAATGCAAATGATTCACCGTTTCGATACTCCCTTCACCATAATTTTTATGAAGCAGCACATATCGAAATCGTTCATCTCTTTTCAAGTCTAATATTCGTTCGCGATAGACAGATAAGACATCTTGTATGAGTTTCACATCCAAATCGGGAATTCTGGAAAAATGAGTAGGGGTTTCTATGACTAGCTCATGGGCGCCGATACCGTCCAAAACGTCATACATACCAACCCCCCGATTATTTAAATTTCCATAAATCTGTAAAAAAGGGTGTTGATCTGGTATTACACGCACTGACCAACCCGGTTCATCTTTGGGGGATTTATTGTGACGAATTGAAAATATTTCTGGAGGTGTTTCTGACTCATAACCTTCACAAAATTGACAATGAGACATATTTTTATTTGCTGAAGTTCTTTCTCGAGGTTGTTTATTAGAAATTAATTGTTGTAGATCATAGTTTTCTTGAATAATTATCGTCCAACGACCAGTTATTGGATCTCGTCGTAATTGATTTACACTCATCTGGGCCTCCGATCCACATCTAATGTATATAAATTTAAATGGTAAATTGCATATAAAACATAATTGCCTTTTACATTCAAATAGAGTCCATGAAGTTAACGAATTTAATCGCAATCAGTTTATATATTCGGTAAAAAATATTAAATTCTTAACTTTCTTTTATTTCAGTTTTATTTTCTGATTCCTTATCATTTTTGCTTCTAGCGCTCTCTTCGGTTATCATTTCTTCTTCTTTTTGTTCGAATTCTTCATCTTGCCTTTCAAGGAGATTTTCATCATCTTTTAATCTCCTCAACACAAGATAGGTTATCATACTACCAGTGTTAAAGGTTGCTAGTAAATATGACAATACCAAGAACCCAACAATCACCATATTAATGGAAAAAATATAAGCAGCAATATTAACAGTAATTGGTAGTTCACGGGCAATAAAATCACGTGAAAAATAGAAATAAGGAGTCAGGCTGCCAAAAATATTGGTTAGCCAATCTTTTATGCTTAATGTCCAGCTCTGAAGAATATATTGCGCATGTGCCGCTAATTTTATATAATTATCCCCCATGGAAAATGATAGGAGTTCGTTCATGAGAAGAAATGAGCGTTTAACAAAAATGGCCAAGATTACAAATCCAGTAACACTTAAAATTCCAACAATTCCTTCATACAGAATTAACCTCCACGGTTGGCTCCATGAAGTAGAGAAGCTTTGAAATATCGCTTCAAAGGCATCTTCATTGGTAGTGGCAAGAATGGCTGGTGCTAAAATAAATACTACACCACCAACTAATGTCAAAAAAACCATAAACAGTGAAGCACTTATCCATATTAAAGTAAATAAAGAAATCCCTATTTCTCCGAGATTAGGAATTCTCCCTAATAACCCGATAAACCAAGCCCCAACTAAAAAAGCAACAATCAGCAGGCCGATTGCAATGGGGCTAAGGAGTACGGCACCACTCTTTTTTAGAGAAAAAGCAAATGCTTCTCGCCAAGTATAGAAATTATTTCCTTTTAATACCATAAAAGAAGCCCTTGACACGGCAGTATTGGTAATTAAAAAAGCTATGGTCAAAAATAGACACCCAATTCCAAACACGAATTTGGCTATCAAAGGGACTTGTTCACTTGTAGCTAAAAGACAAGGGAATAACCCATATTGATCAATGATCCAACTTATGCTCTTGCCAGCAATGAGAAAACTCAAAATAGTAAAAATAAAATAACCAAAATATCCAACAGACAATCCTAAAAATTGAATCCAAATTCTTTGAAGACTAAAAGCAAGTCGATTCGAACGAAAAAGATCCCTAAAATCAAATCGTAAAGCCACCATAATTCCTCCGTTTCTTAGGTTATCAATTGAGATATGTTGCTGTTTATTTGAACCTTATAAAACGATATTATATTAAAGAAAATTAAAACCATTGTCAAGTAAAAAATATGTAACCTGAATTCCTGCTCAAGTTTTTACGGTGAGAATTAAAATAATTCCAGAAAAGCATTATTCAAGTTGTTATGAAGCGAAAGTTAGGATAATAGATAATTTATGACGTTGGTGCTTTGCACCTACGTCATTTATTCAAATCTTTAAATTTCACTAAGCATCATTATCTTTTGATTGATCCACATCCTCCAACAGTGGTTTATCAATTGAAAGTTTAATACGAACAATTCGGTTGCCAATAACTTTATCTACAATAAATGAGTAGCACTTATATTTCACAATTTCATTTTCTTCTGGAACGTATCCCGTCAAAAACAAAATAAAGCCACCTAAACTTTCATATTCACCTTTGGTAGGAAGATCAATCCCAAGCTCTTCGTTTAACTCGTGCAAATCGATTTTTGCATCTACTAAAAAACTATTTTCATCTAATTTAAGATACAAGGGAGGTTCTTGGTCATATTCATCTTGAATATCTCCTACAATTTCTTCGATAACATCTTCAAGGGTTACCAATCCCGCTGTACCACCGTATTCATCCACTACAATGGCCATATGAGATTTTTCCTGTTGAAATTCTTTTAGTAAATTTTGTAATTTTTTACTTTCAGGCACAAAATAAACAGGTCTAGCTAAGGATTTTAAATCTAGTTTTTTGAAGCCTTCATTAATAATATATGGCAGAAGGTCTTTGGCGTGAATAATACCCACAATATTATCAACCCCTTTACCATAGAGAGGAATTCTACTATGACCTTTATTTTTGATGAGCTTGGTCAATTCCTTTAAACTTGTACCTTCTTCAACACAAACCATATCTGTTCGAGGCACCATAATTTCGTGTACCTCAGTTTCACCAAATTCAAAAATCGAATGAATCATTTCACGTTCATTTTCTTCAAGGTTGCCTATTTCTTCGTTCTCTTCAACTAATGCCATGATTTTTTGATGATTGAAAAAGGTGCTTTTGCTTGAAACCTTTAGCTTTGACGATAAAAAAAATACAAGTTTGGCAATAATGTTTGCTATTGGCAATATCATTAAATAAAATAACATTAGGGGGAAAGAAACAAGTTCAGCATAAGTTCGGTTATAACTAAGAACAAAAAGCTTCACCCATAATTCATTAATTATAAATAGAATAAATGCAACTATACACACCATGATAAACAAAGTGAGTGCAAAAGAAATATCACTAAAACGCGTGATAAATTCAGCTAAAAGTATCCCCACACCAATTAATGCAATATTAATAGTCAGGGCACCGATTCGGATAGCAATAAAAATTGTTTTGGGATTGCTGAGAAGTTTTACGGTCCGGCAGGATCTTTTTGTGGCTTTTTTTCTCAGTTCTTGAAGATCAACTTCAGTAAGAGAAAAATAAGCGGTTTCTGTTCCAGAAAAAAATGTAGAAAGTAAAATAAGAATTAAAAAAACAATTAATATTAATATAAATGAATCTGGATCCAAATGAATATTATTTCCTTGTTTTAATTTTCAAAAAACTTAAATAAAGTTAGAGATTGTCATAAAAAAACTAGTTAACATGTATGAATTTTTTTATGAGGTTTTATCGTTTAAATCGTCAAGTAGTAATTCTCTCGATTTGTCATAATCTGTTTCTCTTTTTCATTCTTATCCCCATAGCCTAAAAAATGCAAAATTCCATGAATAACCATCCTATGCAACTCTTCTTTTAGTTTTACGTTATACCTACAAGCCTGTTCCTTGACTCTGTCTAAGCTGATATAAATTTCTCCTTCAAATAATTTATCCTTTTCTTTAGAAAAATGAAAGGCAATTACATCAGTAGGTGAGTTTTTGTTTAAAAATTTTTTATTTAAATCTTTTATATACTCATCATTTACCAAAATTATTTCAATATAACCATCAACATGACTTTCCCTATACCAGACTTTTTTCGCAATATTTTCAATTTCAACTAGGTCTATTTTTTTAGTATAAGGGTTATGAACTTTAACTTGAAGCTTCAAGAGATTTCTTTTTTGATTTTTTACTACTTTTTCGGAAGATTTTTTTTTCTTGTTCTGGATATTCAATTCGCCCATGAAAAATACCAGTTAAATGAGTTACAAAGCTCTCTTGAATGAGATTTAAATCTCTTAGAGTTAAAGGGCTTTCATTTAATTCGGCATCTGCTAATCTTTCTTGAATAATTGCATGTACCATACTTCTAATTCTACTCACGGTAGGATCTTGTAAAGTTCGAGAAGCTGCTTCTACTCCATCAGCCAACATAACAATACCCGTTTCTTTCGTTTTCGGTTTTGGACCTGGATATCGAAAATTTGCTTCATTAACTTCAATTCCCTCATTCATTTCTAAAGCTTTCTTATAAAAGATACTAATCAAATTAGTGCCATGATGCTGCGGAATAAAATCCCGAATTTCCTTTGGAAGAGTATAATTTTCAGCAATATCAAGCCCTCTTTTAACATGATTAATCAAAATCAAACAGCTCATATTTGGGGTAAGCTTTTCATGTGGATTTTTACCCCCTTTTTGGTTTTCAACAAAGTATTCGGGTTTCTCCATTTTGCCAATATCATGGTAATATGATCCAACTCTAGCCAATAAAGCATTGGCCCCTATGGCTTCCGCCGCAGTTTCTGACAGATTTCCAACCATAATACTATGATGATAAGTACCTGGTGCACGAATAGCTAATTCACGTAGTAGTGGTTTATTCAAATCTGATAATTCCAATAAAGTGGAATCTGTGGTCATTTTGAATAGATATTCGAAAATAATCATGAGTCCATATGTCATAATAGGAGAGAGCAACCCGTTGAGCCCACCGTAGCCCCAATATTTCAATATTTCCATAATTGAGGTATTCCTTATAAACTCCAAGGTGCCAATCGATAAAATATAGGCTCCAGTAATAGATAAAATACCTTTCAATATCCATGAACGTGCTTGGATTTCTCGAACAGCAAAAGTTGAAATAGTTCCTACAAAAAGTGATATGATCATAATTCCAAATTCGTTGCCTCTTAATGCACCAATTAATATGCTCAATGTGACCGTTCCAATAAAAGCTGTTCTTGTATCATAAAAAATGGTAAGAAGCATAGAAGCAATGGTAATAGGAATGAGGTATTTGGAAAATTCGAATTGATTACTAAGATATGTGATAAAAAGTATAATCATAAAGATGATGAAAATCATCAACATCTTTTTGACATTACTGTAAATCTCTTTTCTAGAAACTAAAAGAAACATTACAATAAAAGATAAAGAGAGACAAAGAATTAAAACTCTTCCCAAGTAGGGCAAAATCAATTTGAAACCACCTTCTCTATATTCTTTTTCCGCTTTGGCTTCAGCTAATGATTTTAACTTTTCTAATGATTCCTTTGTAATTATTTCATGAGTATTTATAATTCTTTCGTTCTCAAGAACCGTTCCTTTGGCCAGCGGTACCTTACTTTTGGCTTCTTGAATTCTGAATTCAGTTTCGACTTCATTATAAATCATATTGGGCTGTAAAAAAGATCTAATAATTAAATAACCAAGTTTAAATATGGCATTCTGCTCAGGGAAAGCTTGCTGAAGTTTATCCTGTAAGATGCGATCTCTATCTGCATATATATAAAAATTATTTAAATCTTCCAAATATTCAGCATTTTCTGAGATTACAGAAATTTTTACTACATGAGCAGGAATATCATTTGGTCCAATATTTATTATACCAATCGTATAAATATCGGTCAAAATTCTTTTAATATTTCTAATAAATATTTTAAAATAAAAATTTGAATTTGTGTTTGTCTTTTTTTTAGAATTTATTCGTTTATTTGCTAGATGTTTACTGGGGATGGAGTTAGTTTTTGTCTCGATCTTGTCGGTTAATAAAAAGGCAATATTTTCTTGTTCTATTATGATTGAATAATCATTTAAAACTTCTTTTATTCTTCGTATTTTTATCGAATCAGAATATACAGAATTACGAATTTCATCTATTTTTTGAATTAGTTGATCTAATTTTTCTATTGCCTCTATCTCAATGCTATCCTTACGGACAAATATAGGTGGTACTTTTTCTGCAGCTATTTTTTTATCGCGGTTATACTCTTCCTCACTTTTATTAATAAAAAACGTAAACGGAGCGATTACTTCCTCATCAGTATAAACGTCTCCTTCTTTTAAATCCACAAATTGATAAGACTGGTTGTGAGGGAACATAAAGGTAGTGGTTACTACAATCACTAAACCCATTAGAAGCTGTGGGGTAAAACGCCAAACTATATAACCTCTTAAGGTTTTCAGTGATTCCTGATAGACTTTTTGAATATTAGAAGCTATCTTAGCAATCTTTGACAAGTAAAAACTCCGAATCTATGGTTGTTTCTTAATATTATTCATGGCATTGGTGCAATAACTGGATAATCAACTTTTAGGACGTAGGGTCTCTCCCGTTGGATAAATATCCTATGGGATGTATCCAACGTCCTTTAGTTACCTTTTTACCCCTATGTCATTCATACTTTCATAGGCATCATAAGCCTGTATAATGTCGCGCACTAAGCGATGGCGAACAACATCACGTTCAGTCAAATAAATGAATTCAATTCCCTCTATTTCAGATAGTATTGATTGAATCTGAACAAGACCAGAAAGTTTAGAATTGGGTAAATCAATTTGTGTGATGTCGCCTGTAATTATGGCTTTGGAATTTATGCCCAAGCGAGTTAAAAACATTTTCATCTGATTAAAGGATGTGTTCTGAGCTTCATCTAATATAACAAAAGCATTGTCCAGTGTACGACCCCGCATGTAAGCCAAAGGTACGATTTCTATCACACGGGTTTCTAAATATCTTTTGAGTTTATCCGAAGGTATCATGTTGGAAAGCGCATCATAAAGAGGTCGAAGATATGGATCTACTTTTTCTCTAAAATCACCAGGTAAAAAGCCTAAACTTTCACCAGCTTCAACAGCAGGTCTTGTTAAAATGAGTTTATCAATTTCTCGGTCTCGTAGCGCAGCCACAGCTATGGCCACTGCTAAATATGTTTTTCCAGTTCCCGCTGGACCAATAACAAAAACAATATCATTCTTTATTGATGATTCATAAAAAGTTCTTTGGCCCAAACTTTTCGGCTTTATAAATCCATTTTTTGTGTAAAGAATAACCGAATCGGTAAGTTCGAAATTTTGGATACTCTTGGAACTTTTATTTTTCACAAGTTCTAAAATTGTTTCTATATCTTTCTCTGAGATGTCTTGATCACGTGTGACCATCAAAATTAATTCATAAAAAACTTTTTGAAGAATCTCAACATCTGCGGGTTCGCCCTCTAAAATTAATTCACTGCCTCGGGCAACAATTTTTGCATTAAATTCCTTCTGAAGAATTTTTAAATAGTTATCCTGAAACCCGAAAAGTTTAAGCTGATCGACGCCCTTTATTGAAATTCTTTTTTGGACTTTTTTTGAATTGTTCAATTTTATTTCAATTATTTGATATAATTAACAAAAAAAGCTCTTGACCGTATGGATATTTTTCACCATCGATACAAGAGCTTATAATTAACAAAAATTACAACACAGTTTATTAAAAACTCATATATTTGGGCACTAAATGAAAACAGATATTTTAAGATAACCCGAGATACCTACTAATTTTACTTAACTATTGAGGAATAGTCAATACCTGATAAGGATAAATAAAACTAGGATCATCCCCAATGACGTCTTTATTGGCCTCATATAGTGCTCGCCATTTGGTTGGATCACCCAATACCTCTACGCTACCAGATATCTTAGTCAAGCTTTCACCCCGACCTACCAAATATTCATTGGGTCCGACTTCCCTTTGAATCTTAAAGATTTGATCAGGATAAATCAAATCAGGATCTTTTATCTGGTCGCGATTGTAAGAATATATTCGGATCCATTGGAAGGGATCTCCGTATATATCAGGCTTTTTGGAAACTCTCCAGAGATAATCGCCACGAACAACCGTGTATTCATCATAAATAGCCTTTGGCATTCTTGATCTGAGCTGTGCAATTTTACCATCGAGGCTGGCTATTTTATCTTGCATTTCAGTTAATACAGCAATTCTACTCTTTTTATGCTCTTGAAGTTTTTCTTCAATGGCATCCATTTCCTTCCGTCTTTTAAATAAATCTTCTGGTGATAAAGCACCCAAGGCGTTTAATTCATTTTCCAGACCATTTAGTTGTTGACGGAAAGCATTTACTTCCTCTTCGGTGGTACCAATAACATTGTAAATTTCTGCCCAAACATCTTTAATTTGAGCGTCCATATCAGAAATTTGGGAGTTAAGCGATTCAATCTCGCTGTCTAATTTAGCAATTTCATCTTTCGCTGCTGTCTCCCGATTTGCCCACTCTTGCAACTGGGCATTGTACTCTTTCATCGTCATCTCTTGGGCAAGGCTCATGTTATACCCAGAGGCCAAAAAAAGTACAACCATTATAGAGAAGGCAAAGAGAGTTTTGGTCACAGCTTTCATATTAGCCCTCCTTACTTTGGAATAATAGGTAAAAAATCTGAATTACTCAACAATCCGTTTTTTTACTTCTTCCAGTTCCTTCTTAGTATCTTGTAATTCTTTTTTCTTTTTATTTAATTCACTTTCTTGCTTACTCTTCTCTTGTCTTCTCTCCTCTAAAGTATTTTCTGCTGACAAAGCAGCATTTTTTTGTTCATCTAATGCTTGCAGTTGTTCAGTGCTTGGATGTTTGGTGCAGCCAATTAAAGAGAAAGAGGAAAGAACAAATAACGTACTAACTGACAGCAATAAAAATTTCGATAATTTTTTCATAAATCAGTTCACCTCCTCTCCGAGTCTTTTTGGGGTTATTTAAATACTAGGTTTTTATTAGTATTAATTCTACATCTCATACTAATAATATTCAATCACAAAAGCAATAATAACAAAAAAAAATCTAAATGTCAAGAAAAAAATAATTTACACTATTTTCAAACCTAATTCTTGAAGTTGCATTTGCGTAACTTCAGAAGGAGCCCCATCCATAAGTGACAGAGTACTATTAGTTTTTGGAAAGGCAATGACTTCTCGAATGGACTTTTTATTGGCCAATAACATCACCAAGCGGTCAAAGCCAAATGCAATGCCACCATGAGGGGGTGCGCCGCATTCAAATGCTTCCAATAGAAATCCAAACTTGTTTTGAGCCTCTTTTTCTGAAATATTAAGTAAACCGAACACTTTATTTTGCAAATCTCGATTATGAATTCGGATGCTACCTCCAGCTATTTCATAGCCATTTAATACCAAATCATAAGATTTTGCTCTCACCTTTTCGGGATTTTTCTCTAATAGTTTCAAGTCTTGGTCCAGAGGTGCTGTAAAAGGATGATGACGCGCCACAAATCTATTTTCCTTCGGTTCAAATTCTAAAAGAGGAAAATTAACAATCCATACATGTTTAAATTCTCGTTCAGGAATCAAATTCTCTTCTTCAGCTAATTTTTGCCTCAAGAATCCCGCTAATGATAATGCCTTAAATTTTTCATCCGCAATTAAAAGAAGCAGGTCTCCAGCTTTCGCAACAAAAGCCTGATTGATTTTATTAATAGTATCGTGTGGAAATAATTTTATTAATGGGGAATCCCAACCGTTTTGGGATAATTTAATGGCAACTAATCCTTTTGCCCCTTCATTCACCAATGATTTTGTTAATTGCTCAATCCGTTTTCGAGAAAAATTTGCGCCGTTTGGCATTACTAAACCGCAAACGATGCCCCCTGATTTTAGACTTTCAGTAAATACTTTAAAATTGCACTTTTTCACTAGATTGCTAATATCTACAATTTCCATTCCAAAGCGAATATCTGGCTTATCGGTGCCATACTTTGTCATGGCTTCTTCATAAGTAAATCGAGGAAAGGGTTCTTCAATATCTATCTCTAATATTTTTTTGAAAATATCTACCATCAATCCTTCAACCATTTGTAGAACATCATCGACTCCTACGAAAGACATTTCTACATCTATTTGGGTGAATTCCGGCTGTCGGTCTGCACGGAGGTCTTCATCTCTAAAGCAACGGACAATCTGAAAATATCGATCCAGACCAGCAATCATGAGAATTTGTTTATAGGTTTGAGGACTTTGAGGCAGCGCATAAAACTTGCTCTTATGTATTCTGCTGGGAACTAAATAATCCCTTGCACCTTCAGGAGTGCTTCGCATCAGATAAGGAGTTTCAATTTCTAAGAATCCATGGCGATCAAAATACGACCTTACTATCTGGTAAGTTTTGTGCCTGATGCATAAACTTTTCTGCATCTCAGTATTTCTAAGATCAATATAACGGTATTTTAAACGCAATTCCTCAGAGGCTTCTACATTGTCATCAATACCAAATGGAGGCGTTTTGGATTTATTTAATATTTTAAGATTTTGAGCTGATACTTCGATTGTACCTGTTATTATATTAGGATTAACCATTCCTTCAGGTCTTTTTTGGACTACTCCCTTAATTGCTATTACAAACTCGCCACGCAACTCCTTGGCACGTAGGTAGGACTCATTGGAAATCTGTGGATCAAACACCACCTGAGTAATTCCGTAACGATCTCTTAAATCGATAAAAATTAATCCGCCATGATCTCTTCTACGGTGAACCCATCCCATTAAAATTACATCATGGCCACAGTTTTTTATACCCAACTCTCCGCAGGTATGGGTTCTTTTCCATCCCTCCATTTTATCCAACTTTATTACCCCTCCCAAAATCAAATTTTATAAATATTCATTCCAATCCATTAGTATATAAAATTGTTATAAGGAGATAAAAAAACCGCCATAGATTTTATTAAATCTGGCGGCTTTCAAGTTACTAATATTTTAAACGATATATTCTTAACCCTCCCCTCCCCGGTCTATTAAGGGTAATTAATAACCGAAAGCAAAAGCTTGGCGTATAGTGGTGTCGCCAAAAGACGGATCATTAAAACCAAAATCATTCCAGCGCCGAATTCTTCTAATAACACATTGCTCAACTTTACGATTATTTAAAGTAGAAGAAACAATCTTCACACTTTTTACTATTCCTTGGGACGTGATAGTAAAACGAACAACCAGTTTGCCCTTTAAATTCGGATTCCTTTTCAATTCCCGTTCATAACAGTATTGAATTCCATGTTTATGCTTTAACACGACCGCCTGAATATCATCTTGATTTCTTCCCACAATACCCTTCTTACCGCCTCCTTCAATGAGGGGTGATTCACTTACCACTACCAACTCGCCTGATCGTTCAAATGAGTTAGACTTGGTTGATCCTAAATTAGAAACCAAGTCATCTATTCCGCCACCACCTTCAGCACGACCCCCTTTAACATAGGCACTCCCAATTCCAGGTCCGCCCTTTCCTTCAGTGGGTTTACCACTTGATTTGATTCCAGACAAACTCGATAGAACTTTATCTAAATCTTGTTGACTTTCACCTGATAAACCTAAAATATCTTCTACCTCTTCTCCACTGGCGATACTACTAGTACTCGTCAGTAAAGCCAGGATGCCTTTAGAACCAATGGCATCTGCAATCTCTTCTTGCGATTTAACTTTACCACCCCCGCTACTTCTTTTTCCTCGTCGGAGTGTTTGCCGTCTTGTTTTTTTCGAAGCTTTACCTTTGGCAGTAGACTTTTTGGCTAACTTTGTTTCTGAACTCTCTTTTTCAAACTCTTCTTTCTCTACATCCGGTTTCTTTTCAGTAAATTCAAATTTAGCGAATTGCGTTTCCATTGCCATTTCTCGCTGCTTTAAGGCTTTAGCTAAACGTTCTTGAATTTTGGCAATCCTACTATAAGTTTTCTCTTTGGGAGGCGGATTTAACAAAAAATAGGTCACTAAAGCAAAGTGAAGTATAAAGGAACCAATTAATACTGCAAAAAAGCGTTGATCTATACGATCTAAAAGCGATTTGCGAAATTCTTGTGGAAATTCTATTATTTTTGATTCAAATAAATCTTGGCCTGATTTACTGAAATCAAAATTGTTTTTTTTGACTGAATGGGGATTTTTTTCTGCCTCTTTCATAGTTTCACCTTTAATTTCCAATGAGTGCAGATGATTTTGTAATAAATCACTAATTAAACACTATTCTTCCTTTCTATATACGACAAGTCGCATATTAGCGTATTCGGAAACACCACAGGTAGCCATCAATTTTACCAAATCTTTATATATTATACTCTTATCAGCCTGAATTGTTACTTTACCTGAAAAAGGAACCCCAAACTGTTCTTCCATATTTTTAGCTTCCTTAGCGTGGTATAATAGTTCGTCTTGAAGGGGCTTGATAATATATCCTCTTTGCTTTTGCACACTTTCCAATTTGATCACAGGCTTATCGTTTAACATAATGACTTCTTTGGAAACAACTAAATCTAATGCCGTTTCTGGGGGTGTTTGAATGGTAGATTTGGGAAGAGTTAGGTATTCTGATGGTTGAATTAATTGACCCTCTGTAGTATAAGTTTTCAAAAGGAATACTAAAATTATGGTAAACATATCCATCATAGAAGTAAGATTTAAATGGGCAACTCCAGGATTAGTATCGTGCTTTTTAATCCGTGATGGTATAAAGGCCATAAGAACTCCAATTACTTGAAATTAATAGCAATAAAAATTCAAGAAATGCAAATTTTAATTTGATTATTTATTAAAGTACTAATGCACTGAATGAGACTTTAGGAAATAAACTTATTTGCCTGTTTTCTATTTCAATTGAACGGGAAGCATCCATAGTACTTACCAATGTCTGGTAATCTATCTGCGATTCAGCCTGGATGATAATGGAATCACTATCTTTAAACTTACTGATAGCTTTTTGTTTAATTTCATAGAGTCTTCGAGAAAGTAAAGCATAATCGTATTCCCCATTTATTTTAGGAATGGAAGGCCCCTTCTCTGTTTTCATTATAGCGGCGGCGCTTGACAAAAAAAATCCTTTATCCGTAATAGTAATAGCCAAATCTAATTTTAACTCGGTCTCTTTCGGCTTATCACCTTGAACGGATTTTGCGCCGGCAGCAGGGGGCAAATTTAGTTCAATAACGCTAATCTTAATTAATTGAGCTGAAGAGAGCAGTAAAGGAATTATCACCACCATTAGGTTCATTACAGGAGTGAGATTTGGCTCTACACTTACTGCTTTATGGGTTCTCCGAAATGAAGGTCTATAAGCCATGATTTATCTATCCCCGGTTATAAGGTTAATCAATTTAACCGTGTGTTCATCAATTTCATCAATAATCTGTATAGTTTTATTGTGGAGAAATGTATAAATTAAAATGGCAGGAACTGCAATGGCAAGTCCCATAAGCGTAGTATTCATAGCGGTAGATATACCCGCAGCCAAAAATACTGACTTTTGCGTCGCATCATACCCGGCTTGAGAAACTGCGTTAAAAGCCAAAATAAGACCATAGATAGTTCCCATGAGACCAATCAATGTTGATACATTACCAATCATAGCTAAAAATCCAGTTCTTTCTTGAAGCTTTGGAATGACTTCGAGAGTCCCTTCATCCACAGAATTTTGAATAGCTCTGAAATCAATGGTTTCACTCTCGGCAACCTTACGAAGTCCAGCGCTAACTACGCGTGCCAAAGCCTTATCTTTAGCTGCTTCACAAAGTTCTAACGCTTTTTTATATTCCCCTGCTTTGACCAATTTTCGGATTTCAGCCATAAACTTATTGGAATTGATATTTGACTTTACCCAAATATAGTAGCTTCGTTCTACGGCTATTGCTACCATAAAGGCCAAAGTTATCAAGAGAGCCCACATAAATAACCATGCTGAAGCTCCAGGACGGAAATGTTCTAAGATGTCAACCATAGTAAATATCCTCCTTAATAATTATTTAACCTAATATATATTGTTTATTATATTTTAGCGGCCCTGTTTTTTTAAAAAATGATAGTTAAAATATAAAGTTAATTCTTTTCTTTTGCAAGAATTTTTTTAATTTTTTCTATCTTCTTTACTGTTTCAAGTTCACTTTCTAAAAGTAAAAGCTCTTGCGGACATGACTTGAGTTCATGCTCAAATGACCTATGGATAAATTTTATCTCTTCAAAATCTGGAATTTCACGAGTGGGCAAAATAGCAACATTGGGCTTTTCAATTACTGCCTCAATAAAAATTTCTTCCAAAACTATTTCTTGAATCGAATCTACTTGTGTGGTATCTGTCTTTACTGAGGTTGAATTCTCTTGAGCAAAAACTGTTTGGAACATAATTAAAAATAAAAAAACAGTGAATAAGAAAATTTTATATTTATGCATGGAGATTGAATACCCCTTTTTATCTATTTCTTCGATTTTAAGTTATTCAAATTATTTATATTAGATTCATTAATCTTTTCCTGAAAATTATACCATTTTGGTAAATTCTTAATTTCCAAAACTGCCTCTAAACTCCCAAAGGAATTATCTGAATCATGCACTTCTAAAGCTATAACGTTTTTCCCACTTTTAAGAAATTCTGAAAGATTATGTACATGAGTTGTTGATTCTTGTGTAGAATCGTATTTAAATTGAGCGATGTTTTGTCCATTTAAGAATAGAGTATATGAGTCATCCACATTTAATTGTATTAATCCAGAAACCGGCAGTCCTACAATTTCAAATGCTTTTCTAAAATAAGCTTTGTTAGGACGATTTTGAAATTGGGATAAACTACCTGAGGATAATGTATCGCCTGCCGTATCTGAAATACTTACTTGGGTTATATCCATGTTTGAATTGTTACGTGGTTCAGTTTGCAACCATATCTTTTTTGCTGTACTCCCAGTAAACTCAGTTCCTGGGCCGCATTCAATGGCATTTGTCCAAAGTGAGTCTTTGAAATCAACTTCTGTCCAGCCAGCATGGTAGTTTGGATCAACCAACCAAGTAGTAGTCGAAGGAATTAGCTTAGTTTCAATTTCCATCCCCAAAATACCAGCATACTCTTCAGGATTCATCCGTATTAGGGCTAATTTAATTTTATGGCTCCATGGATTTTGTATATTAAGTTCCTCACTGGTTTGGTATCCATACTTAAGAATCTCATAGGTAGCATCATGTAAAGTAAAATGGTTTTCTTCAAAGGTAAACAAGGCATCCTCGTAGTCAATACGATTAGTTTCTTTGAAAAGATTTTCATAAAATCGACGTTTGACATTTGCTTGAATCGAAAGAGAATCAGCTAATTTTCCATATTCAAAAATAGATTCTATAAAATTCACTTCAAGAGTGGCAACCTCTTCGGTATGAATACTCATAGAACGGGCATTTTGAACACTTTGCTTATACCCTTTTGCACTGGCCAACATATAGGATTTACTAATCTCAAGGAAATTAGCCATTTGATCCGCCAATTCAAATGCAGTTTCATCACCACTTTCTATTAAATTTTCGTAAGGCGTAACTATATCACGGTAGCCATTAAGTGCCTCAAATCCCAAATTTTTAAATTCATTGGGAACTAAATTTCTTATGGTTACTATTTTACTTTTTGATAATTGAATCCACTGATTGTCAAGATTAAATTCAACTCCTTCATTTATATTTCGAGTGTGCGCAGCAATAATTTCTTCTATGAGTGGAATAACAGCTTTCACCAAAAGTTGATTTCGATAAACCAATTCTTCTAATTTTTTCATACCTTGAGGCGGTGGAGCATTTAGAAGCTGGTCTACTGATTCAAAATTAATTTCCGCTATATCGTATAAAGTTTCTGAAATTTTGATCTTGCATTTATTAATCCATGGTTCAGCGGCTATTAACGTCGTATCTTCTGTGACTATTTTAGCTATTTTGGAGAATACTGTATCGGGATTAATGGAATTTCTATAGACTTCTGCAAATCGCGATAATACCTTTACACCATTTTTGTACGCTTCAACAGCCCGTTCGTATAGTTCTGCAGCGGTGTTATTTATTTCTTTTTGGGCCACAATTCGACGGTTCTCTTCTATCTCCGGTATATCTTGATTGGCCCAAGTTTCTGCAAATTCTTCATATACCTTACCGATTTTATAGGTTGCTTCATAAAGTCGAACGGTTCCATATCCAGCTACTTTTGTATAACTGTCTACTAGGTCTAAGAGGAGTTCCTTCTTTTTAACTTTGTTTCCTGACATAACGGCTGGAGGCAGCTTAAACTCAATGGTTTTAAACTCATTGTATTTTATCTCTGCTAACTGATATAGTGCTTCAGCAGCATAAAATTCATTAGCATCTAACCCGCGTTCTTTGAACTCATTGCTTTTGTTTACGGCATTTTCAAATTCATCTTTGGATTCATCAAAGCGATTATTTTCCTTAAAATATTCACCACGATAATAAAAGGCTTCAACCGCGCGGGGAGAATCCGGAAATTTCTCTGCAAGCTCTGCATAAATATTGTTTGCACTATCAAAATCACCTAACTTCAAATAGTAATTAGCATTATTAAATAACAGTTCATCAGCATCTTCCGCGTTGGGAAAATTCTCTACGAATTTTGTATTCACTTTGATGGCTCGTTTCCATTTTTCAGCTTGTACATAAGAGACACTCGCATTATATAACGCTACTTGGGCCATTTCTTCATCTGGCTGTAAATCCGCCAACTTTTCATAAGTCAAGGCAGCATTAAAATAATCACTCAATTCTCTATAGTCAAATGCCAGATTATTCAGAGCATTTAAATAGTGCTCAGATTTGGGGTATTGGCTTAGCAGTTGGTTATAACTTTCCACCGCTCGTTTATATTCTTTAACCTGTTCATATTCCGATGCCGCATTGTACAAGGCTAGATCAGCAAATTTAACGCTGGGCTCCTCAGTAATCATCCTGCGATATTCTTGTGCTGCCTGTAAATGGCGCAACGAATCTGAATATGATTTAGCTTGTAAAAATATAGATTCAGCTAATCGTCTTTTTGCTTTTAAAGAGTATTCGGGACTTGAATCTCTTAGCTTTCTTGCTACAATCTCAGTGCTTTTATAGTCCGATTTCCCAAAATAACTTTCCATAACAATATAACGAGCATAATTAGTCTCAGGGCCTTCGGGAAAATGTTTTGTCAGAGTTTTAAAATATTTAATTGCTTCTTTAAATTTGTGGCGTTCATAATATATAGCCCCTGCTTTAGCCAGAATTTTAGCGGTCTCTGGCTCGAGTGGAAAATGCTTTATATAGTTGTCTAAAGCAAAAGCCAATCTCTTTTCATCTTGTGTGAGTTCTTCTCTTTGAAGATTTAATCTTTGCCTCAAACTATCCTTTACACTCAATCCTTCTCGAATTTCGCCGATGGTAAGAGGCAAAACTTGGCTCTGAATGGAAAGACTGTCTCGTCTAACAGCATCATCCGCTAGAGCAATACTGTTCTCTGCGGCTTGCTTTTGAAATCTAGTATTCACATATAAGTTGCTAATTTTAATGTATTCATCAAAAGCCTCTTCATGCATACCAAGTTTTGAATCTAAAGTCAATGCCAAATTCCAATGAATCTGAGGAGCGTTACTGTTTTCAGGAAATGTGGACAAATAGTCACGGCTGTCGTTAATTGCTTGGAGGTACAGATTTTGGTCGTCCGTTTCTTCAGCTCGTTTTAATAACAAATTAATGTTATCTCGAAGCGCTCTTTCAACCAAAGAAAGGGCATCTTCTCTCGCCTCTGGATCCTTAATATTATCCCACCATTCGCTACCTGATTTATATTTATGATATAATTCAGCTCTCCTAACATAAGTCATCTGTTCATCTTTCATGTTTCGATAGGCTTCCGCTATTTTAGCTTGTATCTTTGGAGCCTCAGTTGATTCTGGGTACATTGACAAAAGGAGTTGATAGGCATTTATCGCTTTATCATATTCTTCTTTAACATCTATGTAAACATCACCGATTTTTTTAAGTACATCGAACCCATAATCTCTTCCGCCAATTTCATTAAAATATTGCGCGGCCAGAACCGGGCCGCCGTAATCCAAAAAACTAATGCCAATATATTCTATGGCTTCATCCCTAACGGCAGGAAAATGATATTTATATTCAGGGTCAAGTTGTTTGGCGCTTTCGATGTCATCGGTTAAAATGGTAAAGTAAGATATAGCCGAAGGATAATCACTCAATCTGTAATAGGCCCAACCAAGACGATATAAAGCTGCATCATATATTGAATTTTCTTTGTAATTCAAAATTTTCTTATATAGCGCGATCGCTTCTTCGATGTTGTTTATAGGAGGATTGAAATAATATTCAGCCATCCGCATCAAGGCATCAGGAACATATCGACTTTCAGGAAATGAATCAATAAGTTCTTGAAACACTTCGATGGCCTGTTCTTGTTTACCCAAATCTTCTAATAAAAATCCTTTGTTATAAATCGCGTCATCAAGTAAAGAACTTTCAGGGAATTTATCAATAATTTGCTGATAAAGCCCCAGAGTTCTACTATAATCTTTAACGGGTTCTTGGGGCATTTCCTGGATTTGGCCCTGGTCATAAAGAGTTAATAATTGGTTATATTTGTCGATGGCAACTCCAAAATCTTGAACCGCTTGTTCATAATACAATTCTGCTAAACGAATGATAATTTTGTCTAATATTTGACTATCCGGATGGCCTTTAATAAAAAATTCCATATCCTTGATACCACTTTGCCGCAGTTCATCCTTTTCTCTCAACAAGCGTTCGGTCTCATTATTATAATAATTTTTAATTTTCAATAACTCCTCTATTGTATAGGTTTGAAGGACGGAATCCGCGGATAATCCTGATTCTGCAATTCCTATAAGGTTGCTTTCTTGAGACAGACCCCTGCTATAAGTCCATATAGAACTAATAATTATGAAAGAATAAACAAATTTCACTTTCATTTTGCTATTGATAGTTGAATTTAATATCATTCTTGATTAATTAGGCAAACTGGAATCTTTCGGTGCAATAGGTTTTTCCTTTTCCTTATCTTCTCGCTTACTCGTGTCAAAATACAATTCTTTAAAATATTTCTCTTTTTCCCTTCTCTCTATTTCAATCTGTTCATTTCTCAACTCTTCCTCTATTCGTTTAACTTCCTCATCAAACTCTCCCATTGTTTGTTCTAAGGTTCTTCTTCGTTCCTCCAAAATTTGATTAATCGAATTAATATTGCTTGAGAGTTTTGAAATCTTTGAATCTCTTTCCTTAATATTTTGAAAGGTCATATCACTTATTCCATAACCGGAAAAATCCGCCCATCGTGCAAAATCAGTATTTAATTCTTGAACTTGGTTTTCAGCTAACCAGGCTCGAAATTGAATTGATCGATTTTTAAGAATATTTAAATCTTCTTTCAAAATTTCTAATTCCAACTTTGCATCTAAATCATGCACAGAGTCAGAATTTTTACTCTGTAATATTTGTAAATTCTTTAAATTATCTTGAATTCTTTGGCGTTCTTGCTCCAATTGTTGAATTAAATTACTTAAAATACCTTTTCGGTATTTCACTATCCCTTCTTTAGTTGCGAGTGGATATTCTAAAAAATAGTTTATGTTTTGAATAGATTTATCTACTTGATATTCATCCAATGCCTTCATTAATCTCTCTCGCTGTTTGTAGGCGTCGTTTACAATTTCTTTTTCTCCACTTGCGTCTGTTTGAGTAATTATTCTATCTAATTCTTCTAATTGTTTAATAATAGCTTTACGTTCATCTTCAAAACTTTCTAAAACTAAACTGCCCGTAGTTCCGTGATGCCTAAATTGTAACAGCATTTTTTGTAAATGATCCCTTATTTGAGAAGAAACCTTATATAGTTCTTTATCACGTCGTTCTAAAATCTTCTCTTCTATTTGGTCTAACTCTGTAAGTTTATTTAGAATCGAATTTCTCTCAGAATTGTACTGATCTGATAATTCTAAAACTCTTTGAGCATTTGCAACATATTGTAAATCTCTTAGTGCAGAATCTTGTTTTTTTAATAGTTTTTTACTATGGGCGGATAAAACTAAAGCTTCGTAAGTATAATTGGAGGCTAAATAATTTTGAAACAGACGATTAACATTTTCTATAGTTTGGACATAATTGCCTTGTTTAAAATTTGTCCAAGCAGCCCCTAAAAGGCTTTTATCATAGTCACTAAATCCGGGTGAAACGCTATTAAAATACTTTAGTGCTTCTTCATATTCACCAAGTTCATAATGAATATAACCCAGCTTCAAAAGAGAGTTATTTCGAATAAAAGTTGCTTGAGGGTCTGTCCAGGGATAATTATCTCGATAGGACAAATCTTTGAAAATTTCAATAGCATTCGTATAATTCTGTTGATTTACAAATACAATCCCTAACAGGAAGCGCGCATTCAGGTAGTATTTTGAATCTTTTACAACATTTGATAGAGCTTCTTCTGCCTCATCGAATTTTGAATCTTTTAATTTAACATAACCAGCCAAATAATTACACAGATTGTAACAACGTCTATCCACCTTGTTTGAATCAGATTTGAGGATATCGAAATATTTATAAAAGTCGTTTATGTTGCCTAATTTTTCATTAATAATCATCAAACGAAATAGGCTGTCTCCTAAATATGAGGAATTAGGATATTCGTTAACAATTCTTTCATAATCCCTGACAGCCTCTTCGTATAAACGGCGTCCGTAAAAGCTTTCTGCACGATAGAAAATTACGGATTCAAGATTTTTAAAATATTCTCCATAATCTTCCAAAATTGTATTAAATTGAAGTTCAGCAAGTGCATAATCACCGTCAATATAATTTAAAAAAGCATCCTTTAAATCCATTTCCAGGAGTCTAGATCTTTCTTTGAAAGAAGCGTTTGAAAGAAGATTTTTTTTCATTATTTTATATTGGGTGTATCGAACCTTATAATCAGCGATCTGCCCTGCTTTCCACTCTTTAAAAATTTCAGAAACGGTTGGACCATCATATCTAAAAGAGTCATATCCCATAAGGGTTAGCAAACGATTATCAACATTACGCAAAATAATTCTTTTCAATTCTTCAATTTGAAGGCTAACATCAGTATTTTGATTGACAGCTTTTGCTTCTAAAACATCTAACTCTTTTAAAATATTAACGATTAAACCGGTTTCATTCATATATTTATCGGTCAGGGTATCAGAGGTAGTGGTTTTAAGTTTTCCTAAAAGAAGACTAATCTTAGCTTTTTGAACTTTGATATTTTCAAGCATTTGTTGATCGCTTTCGGCTTTAGCCTGACGTTCAAGTCTATTCAGTCGCTTGTACAGGGATAATAAGGAATCTACTTCACTGTAATAATCTTGAAACATTTCCGATACACGTCTCTGGGTATGAATGCCCTCCTTGTAAAGATTCCGGTTCTCCAGCAACCCAACAAGTCTTTCTCGCAGCTCGGCAAGTTTTTCCCACGAAGTTAAATCGCTGTTCTGGTCCACTACCTTTTCCAATTGCCCAATTTTCTCTAATATGTGGAGGATTTGGTTTAACTCCTTAGAATATTCAGCAATTAATCTGTCGGACTCACTAAAGATATCTTCATAGCCAATTTCATTATTTAATATAGCCCTTTTTCCTCGATTTTTTAATTCTGTGGCAATGTTTTGAATCATCTGCAAAAGCAATTTTTCTTTATTAGCCATATCTGATAAAAATTTCTTACTCTTATGGTCTAAATAAAAAGCAAGCTTATCCTCAAAGCTAATTTCTGTTTGACTATCAGATATATCCATGGATTGTGAATAAAGGTAAGATATACTTGGCCTAAAGAAGATTAAGAGGAAAACAGGCGAAATTAGGACTAGCTTCCGAAAAGTATATCTTTTAGATCGCAGTGACATTTTCATGTTTTACCCCACAGTTGAAAATTTCATGTGCGAGGATAAGTTAATTTTATTATATAATTAATAATATATAAAAATAGGTTTAATTGCCAATGAATATTTTGTAACTTAAAATATAATTAACTTTCTACATTATTTCGACTGAGATTTGATATTCTTAATAAAAAAGCGAATAATATTTTATCTAAGAAAGCTTTCGTTTCTACAATTTATAAGATAAAATAAATTAAACAGTTTTGAAGAGAATTAAAATTTTGAAGCTACGCGAATCCTGTTAATAGCCCTAAGCAATGCAGCCTTAGCGCGTACAACATCCCATGTTTTTCTTCCTTCTTTTAATCTTTTAGTTGCCCTTTCCTTGGCCTCTTGGGCACGATTGATGTTGATCGTAGCAGCAGATTCAGCAGATTCAGCCAAAACGGATATACTGTGGGTAAGAACTTCTACAAAACCGCCGCTCGTAGCAAAATATAAAGTTTTGTTATCAATTTGAACTTTTATTTCACCAATTTTTAATGCTGCCAACAACGGTGTATGCCCAGGAAGCACACCAAAGTATCCATTCAAGCCAGGAACACGAACGGCAGAAACATCACTAGAGTAAACTTTTTGGAAGGGAGTAAGGATCTCAAATTTTAATTTTTGAGGTAACATATAATCGGAAAATAATTTTTTATCTTAATAGGCTTGAATCAACATCATGATTTAACATTATTCCTTAGCCATTTTTTCAGCGTTTTTAACAGCTTCATCAATAGTACCTACCATGTAAAAAGCTTGTTCTGGAAGTTGATCATATTCACCTTCAACAATGCCCTTAAAGCCACGAATAGTATCTTCTAAAGGCACATATTTACCAGGAGTTCCTGTAAATTCCTCAGCCACAAAAAAAGGTTGGGATAGAAATCTCTGAATCCTGCGTGCGCGATTTACTACAATTTTATCTTCATCTGACAGTTCTTCCATACCGAGGATGGCAATAATGTCTTGCAGATCCTTATATTTCTGTAAAATCTTTTGTACAGTACGGGCGATTTCATAATGTTCTTCTCCAACAACCCGGGGATCTAAAATTCGCGAGGTTGAATCAAGCGGATCTACGGCGGGATAAATTCCCAACTCAGCTATTTGTCTTGACAATACCGTCGTCGCATCTAAATGAGAAAACGTAGTCGCCGGGGCCGGGTCTGTTAAATCATCTGCAGGAACATAAATGGCTTGAACAGATGTAATGGAACCCTTTTTTGTAGAAGTAATTCTTTCTTGTAGTTGGCCCATTTCGGTAGATAAAGTTGGTTGATAACCAACCGCCGAGGGCATACGCCCTAATAATGCCGAGACCTCGGAACCGGCTTGTGTAAATCGAAATATATTATCAATAAAAAGAAGTACATCTTTGCCTTCTTCATCTCGAAAATATTCAGCTAAAGTAAGCGCAGATAGACCTACCCGTTGGCGCGCTCCTGGAAGTTCATTCATTTGACCAAAAACCAGGCTGGTCTTTTCTAATACCCCGGAAGCCTTCATCTCTAACCAAAGGTCATTACCTTCACGGGTTCGCTCTCCTACGCCACCAAATACAGAATACCCGCCATGTTCGGTAGCAATATTTCGAATAAGTTCCATGATTAAAACTGTCTTACCTACACCGGCCCCTCCAAATAGCCCTGTTTTCCCACCGCGAGAATAAGGCTCAAGAAGGTCAATTACTTTTATTCCAGTCTCAAACATTTCAGAACTTGTATCCAAGTTCTGAAACTCGGGTGGCTCTCTGTGTATAGGGTACCTGTCTTTTGCATCAACCGCACCTAATTCGTCAATCGGATTACCTGTAATGTTTAAAATTCTTCCTAAGGTCGCTGGGCCTACAGGTACTGTGATAGGTTTTTCCGTATTTTTAACTTTCATACCCCGAACCAAGCCATCGGTGGAATCCATTGCCACACATCGAGTGGTTTGTTCTCCCAAATGCTGTTGAACCTCCAATACTAAACGATTATTATCTCCTCGGTCAATTTCTAAGGCAGTTAAAAGTTCAGGCAAATCTCCATCCTCAAATTGAACATCCACAACAGCACCAATTATCTGTACAATTCGTCCTTCTTCCATATCCTCCAAATCTCTCTGTTAATTAATAAGTTCATTATGGCTTTCATTTTAGTGAATTAAGTTCGAAGTGCTTCAGCACCACCGACAATTTCGGTAATTTCTTTAGTAATTGTAGCTTGTCGAACTTTATTGTAATATAGTGTCAAATCGTAAATCATTTCTTGAGCGTTGTCAGTAGCTGTTTCCATGGCTATCATTCTAGCGCCCTGTTCTGCCGCATAAGATTCTAATAAAATTCGCCAAATCTGAATATTTAAATTTTTTGGACATATTTCATCTAATATTCTACTAGCCGAAGGTTCATAAAGATAGTCTACTGGCTGGTATTTATCAAATTCTGGTAATTGGGGTTCAATCGGTAACAGTTGTTCGACTATAACTCTTTGTAATGCTGCAGATTTAAATTCATTATAAACAACAAAAACTCGATCCAATTCTTTTGTTTGATACATATCCTGGATTAAACTAGAAATATTTAAGGCATGTTTAAATTCTAGTTCGTCGAAGAAATTTGTATATCTTTCAATTATATCATATCCTCTATGCGAGAAATGTTCAAAGCCTTTTTTCCCAACTGTGACCAAACTTACCTTCTCTGTAGAGATTTGCGCATCAAATTCGGATTTAGCTCTTCGTATGATATTTGTGTTGAAGCTACCGCAAAGTCCTCGGTCGGCTGTTACTGTCACAATACAAATATTGTTTGGTTCTCGTACTGCCAAAAGCGGATGAAGGCTTCGGTCTTCTTTGGCAGCCACATGAGATAAAAGCTGCCCCAGACGATAGGCATAAGGCCTTGCATTAATAAGCCTTGCCTGGGCCTTACGCAATTTTGCGGCCGCAACCATTTTCATGGCCTTAGTAATTTGCTGAGTACTTCGAACGCTGCTTATGCGTCTCCTTATATCACGAAGGGTAGCCAATTATTTTTCCACTAAAAAAATCTTCATAAATTCTTCACAAACTGATGCTAATTTATTGTGCAATTCATCGTCTATTTCTTTCTTTTCAGCAATGGATTTTAAAACATCAAGATAATTAGACTCTAAAAACTGAAAAAATTCTTTTTCCAATCGGTCAATCTGTTCAATTGGAACACTGTCTAAATATCCATTTACACCGAGGAAAATAATTGCAATTTGTTTTTCTACCGGCAAAGGCATATACTGTTTTTGTTTCAAAACTTCTACCATTCGCTGTCCTCGGGTAATTTGGGCTAAAGTAGCTTTGTCCAAATCAGAACCAAATTTTGCAAAAGCTTCAAGTTCACGATATTGAGCTAAATCTAAACGAAGTCTTCCTGCAACTTGTTTCATGGCCTTGATTTGGGCATTACCCCCTACTCTTGACACCGAAAGGCCAACATTAATAGCCGGACGAACACCAGCATAAAATAAATCAGACTCTAAGTATATCTGGCCATCAGTAATTGAAATAACATTCGTTGGAATGTAGGCTGAAACGTCGCCTGCCTGGGTTTCAATTATTGGAAGAGCTGTTAAAGATCCACCTCCAAGATCATCGTTTAACTTTGCCGCACGTTCTAATAATCTTGAATGAAGATAAAATACATCACCTGGATAGGCTTCGCGGCCTGGCGGACGCCGTAAAAGTAAGGAAAGTTGACGATATGCCCAAGCGTGTTTGGAAAGATCATCATATACAACTAATGCATGTCTTCCATTATCTCTGAAATGTTCCCCTATAGCCGCTCCACTGTACGGAGCAATATATAGGAGTGGCGCCGGCTCACTGGCCGTGGCTGAAATCACAATTGTATAATCCATAGCACCCACATCTTCAAAAGTTTTAACCACCTTAGCCACGTTTGAAGCTTTTTGCCCAATAGCAACATAAATACAAAAAACATCTGAATGTTTTTGATTGATAATGGTATCAACCACCAAGGCTGTTTTACCGGTTTGACGATCTCCAATAATCAACTCTCGCTGGCCACGACCGATAGGTATCATAGAGTCAATTGCTTTGAGTCCGGTTTGAAGAGGTTCTTTGACCGGCCGACGTTGAATTACGCCTGGAGCCTTTTTTTCAATAGGTTGGAATTGATTAATATTAATGGGGCCTTTACCGTCAATGGGCTGGCCAAGAGGGTTTATGACCCGGCCCAACATCGCTTCGTCAACTGGAATTTGCATAATACGACCCGTTCTTTTGGCGGTATCACCCTCTTTAATATGAATATCGCTGCCAAATAGCACACAACCAACATTGTCTTCTTCCAGGTTCAAGGCCATACCATAAAGATTACCAGGAAATTCCACCAACTCACTGGCCATGACCTTTTCCAAACCATAAACTCTTGCAATGCCATCTCCTACTTGAACAACTTCGCCAACCTCTTCGAGTTGAACGGCTGTTTCAAAACTTTCTATCTGTTGTTTAATAATTGATGTTATTTCGTCAGGACGTATCTCCATCCTAATTAAAATTCTCCTCGATTAATAACTATATATAATGATAAAAACCTGAACATTGCATCTCATAAATATACGTTTGTTCCTAAATGAAACAATCTTTTAAAGAAAAGCCTTCATTTATAGGGTTAATTGTAGCTAAATAAAATATTTGCAAATGTTATACCAAATCTGATTTCGAATTTTCAGTCAATTGATATTTAAGTCGGCGTAATTGACTTTGAAGACTGCCGTCGAACACTTGGCCATTTACTTTTATAATTATGCCAGCCAGAATATTAGGATCAATACTGTTTTGAATCTCAACATCTGCATCAAATGCTTGACTTAATGTTACCTTTATTCTTGAAAAGGAGCTTTCATCTAAGGGAACCGCCGTAATAGTTGAAGCTCGTATTTTTTTAGAATATTTATCATGAAGACGCTCGAACTCTTTAGCTATCGTGGTAAAAATAGATTGGCGATTTTTCTTTAAAAATACCAGAATAAAATTAAAAAACACATTTGATACTTTGTCCTGAAAAAGTTCCTCTATCTTTTTTACTTTCTCACTTTTGTTAATTTCTGGTGAATTGAGAAAGTTTCTGAAGGGTTGATTAGTTTGTAAGCTCTGATTAAACAATTCGACTTCATTGTGAATTTTTTCTATTATTCCCCTTTCTTCAGCTATTTCAAAAAGAGCTCGAGCATATCTTCTTGCAAGGACGTTTTCTCTCAATTGGCCTCCACCATTTCTTGTAAAGATTCTTCAATCAATTTTTTGTGCTCTTTAGAAGATAATGATTTACTTATCAACTTTGAAGCCATAAGTACTGATAATTCGACCGTTTGTTTTTTTATCATTTCAACGGCTTTTTCGCTTTCCAAAACTATTTCTCGTTTAGCACGGTCTATCATGCTTGAGGCTTCGGATTGGGCTTTTTGAATAATCTCATCTTTAGTAGATTCAGCCGTTTTGCGACTTTTGTTTAAAAGCTCTTGAGCCTCTTTCTTGGCAGATTCCAAAATTTCTTGTTGTTGAACTCTGACCTCTTCTAGTTCTTTTTGAGCCACATTCGCCTTTTCAAGAGATTCCTTTATTCTTCTTTCTCTCTCATCAAGGGTCTGGAGAATGGGCCCCCAGGCCATCTTTTTCAAAACAAAAAGTAGAAGAACAAAAGTTAAAGCGGTCCAAAATATTGTCCCAGGATCTGGACTGAGTAAATTCATATTCTGTTTACCTATATAATTTAAGTAGTTTTAAGACTTAATAAGAAACAAATAACCAAGGCTAAAAGGGCCACACCCTCAATCATAGCCGCAGTAATAATCATTGCACCTCTAATATCCCCAGCCGCCTCTGGTTGCCTGGCGATTCCTTCCATAGCAGCGCTTGCTAATTTGCTGATACCATAAGCACCACCAAAAACAGCGATCGCAGCACCAAAACCCGCAGATAAAAATGCCATTCCAAGTTCAGTCATGAATCCTCCTTCTTTGTTTTGTGATAAGTTAATTTTTTTATTAATGCTCTTGATGAACTGCCATGCCAATAAATACAGATGACAGAATAGTAAATATGTACGCTTGAATCAGGGCGATTAAGATTTCAAGTAAACTTACAAATAAAATGCCACCTAAAGTAATACCTCCCACAAACCAATTCTTGAAACTAAAGATTAGTCCTAATAAGGCCAAGATAACCACGTGACCCGCCGTCATATTTGCAAAAAGTCGAATGGCTAAGGCGAAATGCTTGGTCATCATACCAATGAATTCAACCGGAATCATGATAGGCAATACAAATATGGGTAAACCAGGGGGGATAATGCCCTTAAAATATCCAATGAATCCATGATTCCTAATGCCGGAAATCTGAACCATAAAAAATGTCAGAAGCGCCAAAGCTGCGGTCACGCTTATGTTGCCCGTGGCCGTTGAACCGAAAGGGACTAAGCCCATCAAATTACAGGTTAATATAAAAAAGAAAGCGGTCAAAAGATAAGGAGCATACCTGCGGCTGTGACTCCCAAGATAAGGCCGCATCACGTCTTCTTCTAAATAAGTAATAAGATATTCAAAGAAATTAGCAAGGCCGTGCGGCACTAATTTCGGCTTCCTGAATAATATAGAAAAAGTTACAATCAACAATCCAGAGGCGATCCAGATCATAATAATGTGTTTAGTGATGGATATGTCAAAGCCAAAAAGATGAATTGGAATCACATCTGAATCAGTAATGTGGTGCATAATAAATTCAGCACCCGCCTTCTCATGTTTACCTCCTTCCTGACCGTCAACAATCTTTGTTAAAATTAATCCTATAAATCCATTCATATCGTTTTTCAAGAAGCTTTTCTACTTTTTAACTCTTTTTGAATGAATCTGACTTCAAAGTATTGTAAGGTTAAATAAAAGCATACTAAAGATACCATGAACCCAATTAAAGATACTTTGGTAAAATTCCACATAAAAAAGAGCGCGAATATAAGGACTAAAAATCTAATACCCATCCCGCCGAGAACAACCGCAAAAAAGGTTTTTGAGGATCTATTAAAGGCCCATTTAATTGAAAAGAAAGCAAAAAGAATATTAACCAGACTTACTAAATATCCATAAAAAACCCCCCACGCCAATCGGGAGTTTCCAAAATATTTTACAGGAACAAGAGATATAATGAGAATAGTTGATGTTATACCACTTATTTGTATAAAAAATTTCAAATTTTCATTCATGACGTAGGTGCAAAAAGGTCGTTAGCTAAAAATCTTAAGTTTAAAATATTAAAATTACGCTTGCTCAAAGTTAAAATCCTCGTGTTTTTGCACCAACGTCATTCATCTTTTCTCGATTTTGTAGAATCGTGGGGGTAGACCGCTCTATAAACTGTTAAAAATCCAGAGGTAGCCCCCAAAAATAATCCAAGAATAAGCATTAATGGAGTAGTATTCAATTTTGAATCCAACCAGTACCCGCCTCCAACCCCTAATATTATAGCAATTGCAAATCGAAGACCCAAATCGAAGTAAGGAGCTACTGTCTTAATGCCTTTTCTGCTATCTGAAGAATTATCATTCAAGTTATTTTGCTATTTTGATTTCTTTAGTTTCTCCTTTTTGATCTATCATAGAAGAAACACTTTTAGGAAATTCAGTCTTGCTTTCAGGGATTTTAACATCACTCATGGAACAAATCCCTTCAAAAATTGCACCTTCATCAATTACCAATTTGCTCGTTTTAAGTTCACCATTAAAAATGGAATTAGATTCCAAAACAACCTTTCCCGAAGCATGGAGTTTCCCTTTTAATTTACCCCCTAAAATTGCATTTATTACCTTTACTTCTCCATTAATGTCCCCTTCTTTTCCAACTACTAATGAATCGCTGGTGGTGATATTACCTTTGACTTTGCCATCTACACGGAGTGTGCTTTTCACTTTTAGGGTACCTTCGAAAGTAGAGCCCTTACCAATTATCGTATTTAAATCACCACTTGTGTTAAAGACATCAACATTTTTTTTCCCTAGCATAATATTCCTCGCCTGTTTATCCTCGATTAACGATTAGTTTTAATATTAAAGGCTAGAATAAACTCTTTTGGATCCACAGGTGCCCCATCTTTCCAAATTTCAAAATGTAGATGGGGCCCTGAACTTCTACCCGAAGTCCCTAAGAGTGCAATAGATTCCCCTTTTTTAACATAATTTTTTTCACTTTTTAACAATCTTTGATTATGCCCATAATAGGACAAAATGCCGCCTCCGTGGTCAATAATCATTAAATTCCCCAAATCACAGGTCCAATTTGCAAATATTACTACACCAGAACCAGCAGCCCGAATCACTGTGCCCTTTTTCGCCGCAATATCGATCCCAGTGTGTGTTTTAGGAAAAAACCATCCCTCCTTATTAAAATCAGAGGTTAAAAAGCCTTCCACTGGAAGAAGTGTAGGGATATTTTCAGCGTAGTAATGTAGCTTGCTCTTATGGGGAGACAATAAGTAGCGTGCTTTAGATTCAAATAAATTCAAACGCGACTCGGCTTCTGTGGAAAGTGGAGGAATAATATTGTCCAATGGTAAAGTTGATTGATTAGATTTAATCCTTCCACCTGTCGTTGGTTTAAAGTCATCGTTAATACCAAGTAAATTCCTTACTTTTTTGTATTCCTTTTCCAAATTATATAATTGATCTGCCAAAGCAATTACTCTTTTGTTATCCTGTAGAAGCTGGGCATTATTTTCTAACAATTGTTGATTAAATGTATTTAAATTTGCATATTTAAAATAAAAGATTGCTCCAAGAATAATGTGTAAAATTAATAACCCTCCGACAAAATATAAAAATTTTACTAATCTAGTATTTAAACGAAAGCTATAAGGTTCGGTATTATCTTCAGGAACAACTAAAATGGATATTTTACTTGATCTTCTTTTTTTCATTATTTACAACTTAAGAATTTTAGATTCCTACCTTTTTGTACCTAAGTCATTAAAGCATTTTAAATTCTTTCCAATTTACTAAGCTCAAGCATGCGTCCTTGCAGGCGCTTGTAACCAACGGGCGAGGACGCGTGTTGGAGCAATCTTGTAGCTTCATAATGACAGTAGAGTTGTTTGTATAATCATAAAAAAGTTAAAAATAATAAAACAAAAATTCAAGAATTTTCTGAAGGTTACAATCACTTAAAATCATTAAATTTTTTCCATTAGTTCTAATATTCTTTCAAGATCGGCATCTGAATAGTATTCAATTTCTATTTTACCGCCCGTTCCCTTTCTATTCGCGTGTATTCGAACTTGAGTGCCTAAAATGCTCCTTAATTTATCCTCCGATTCCTGAATTAAAGGATCAACTTCTCTACGTTTTTCTTTTTTGGGTTTTAATGGTTGAGTTGATTCCTTAACAAGTTTTTCAACCTGTCGTACTGAATGTTTTTTTTGAACTGTTCTTTTCCAGAAAGCAATTTGGGCACTCTTATTTGGTAAGGTTAGAAAAGCTCTGGCGTGTCCAGCAGTAATTTCCCCCTTAATTAAACTGTCTTGAATAACGCTTGGCAACTTGAGGAGTCGAAGAGAATTGGTAATAGTTGATCTGTCTTTCCCTACTTTTTTAGCTACTTCATCTTGCGTTAGGTTACATTTTGTAATCAAAGTTTCGAAGCCGTTTGCTTCATCAATGGGGTTGAGATTTTCTCTTTGAATATTTTCGACAAGTGAAAGCTCCAGCATCTCCTCATCGGTGTTAACCTCTAACACATAAGCAGGTATGTGTTCTAATCCCAAATCACGCACCGCTCTGAGTCTTCTTTCGCCAGCGATTAATTCATAGCCTGAATTTATTTCACGAACCGTAATAGGTTGAATGACGCCATTTTCTTCAATGGATTGTTTTAATTCCTCTAAAGCAATTGCATCAATAGTTTCCCTAGGTTGAAAAGGATTTGGGTTAACTGTGGAAACTTCAATATCTCTGAGGCGCTCTACTTGAGGCTGCTCATCAATTGAAATATCAGGAATCAAGGCGCTCAATCCTTTACCAAGCCTCTTAACGGCCATTACTCAAAATTTCCTCCGCTAAGTTCATATAGTTCTCTGCCCCTTTTGAGATAGCATCGTATAATATGATGGGCTTACCATAACTTGGAGCTTCACTCAATCGAACGTTTCGATCTATAATGGTTTTAAAAACTTTATTATCAAAGTATCTTTTAACATCCTCGGCAACTTGACGTGAAAGGTTTAGACGGCTGTCAAACATTGTCAAAAGAACACCTTCAATAACAAGCTTTTCATTTAAATGCTTCTGAACCAACCGAATGGTATTAAGTAATTGGCCCAATCCTTCCAAGGCGTAATATTCACACTGAATAGGGATAAGTACTGAATCAGCCGCGGTTAAGGCATTTATGGTTAAAAGGCCTAAAGAAGGAGGACAATCAATAAAAATATAATCATAATTTCTTTTCAAATTTTGTAAAGCATTGTACAAAACTTTTTCCCGAGAAATAGAGTTTACTAATTCAATTTCTGCGCCGGCTAAACGAACTGTCGATGGGAGTAGGTCCAAATACTTCAAATTTGTTGTGGTTATAGCCCGTTGAATATCAAGGCTTTCTATTATTACTTCGTAAATACTTTTTTGGACCCTCTTGGGGTCTATCCCGACACCACTGGTTGAATTAGCTTGTGGATCAATGTCTATTAAAAGTGTTGAATGCTCTGCAACCGCCAAACAAGCTGAAAGATTGACTGCAGTAGTTGTTTTACCAACCCCGCCTTTTTGATTAGCGATGGTAATAATTTTCGACATTAAGATTCCCCAATTGATCTTGCCAAATCTGTTTGTAATATAAGCTTTTAACTTACTAAAATCAAGATAAAAGTTGTGCCTTAAATTATAGTATTACCAATCAAATCTTTGGATCCAAATATTAAAATGGTGAGAACACACTAGTCGTACCCCCTCGTTGTTCGATTTTTATTTGTCGAAGATGAGGCGCTTTAATGTTTATTTTAAAATAAAACCCTCGACCAATTCCTGAAGGATTCCAATTAAATTGAGCCTCCCAGCAATGCAAGTCTCTGTAAATGGATATCCGTTGATCTGCAATCTTACTATTCTCAATATCATACCTAAAACGATAACCTATACGCCACTTTTTAGTCAATTGTACTTCTACGTTAGACAGATCGATATAGGCATTTCGACTAGGCCTTGTAGGATTAAATTTATTTACACTGTAAGAAAATGAGACCGTAGCTCGCCAAGGAATGTCAAAGGCTGAAAAGGCACTCTGAGATTGAAAACGATCCCTGACTTCATCTCCATTTTGTAATTGTGAATGGTCAACTTGTTCAATTGGTAAAGATTCTGCTCCTTGAATCTTGCCAGTGGAAGATTGGCCACCACCATTTTGTTTCGCACTTTTTCTACGACCGCTCAAACTCCATCTTGCATCCAATTGAAATCGCGTAAGCCTGAGAAAATTAAATATTCCCTTTTTATTAAATAAAAGTTTATTGACACGATTTCCCGTTTCTGGATCATAATCATAAAAACTATGGGTCATACCCATACTAATTCCAAGATTCTTTCTGGGATTGGCTCTAAATGTTGTACGTAAATCATTCCAATTAAAATTATCAGCCGCAAAATTGTAGCCACCATTAAAATTCAAATTAAACAAGTCTATCTTCTTTTCTTTCTCACCTTCACCAAGTTTCATCTGAAATAGATTGCTAAGGCCAAACGATAAACTTTTTCGTTCTCCAGAAGGGGTGCCACCAAACCGGTCCAGCCCCGGAATATCTTTTCCCGAGGTGTCTTGCAAAGATTGAAAATAGCCCCAAAATCGATCGGAAAAATCAGGCTGATATGAAAAAGTCATTGTAGGCGTCATAACATGGCGTATGGTTTTAATAGAACCAATATTGGGAAAGAAAGTGCCGTACAATTTCGTGTTAGCCGAAACAGATAAAGAAAAAATCCGACGAGCTGCAAAACCTTTATCTTCGGTCTCCAAGGTATCATTGGTCGAAACATCCAAAGAAAAGGTTTTGGTACGATCAAACCAATCTTCTTTATAGCGCAATGTTTGATTAATACTAAGCCATCCGAAAATCTTTTTTGGATTTGTGAAACTAAAATTAAGGGCATGCTCTGCCCGTCTTTTCACGTCCGCATCAGGATCACCTGTACTATCTTTTTTCACCGAATTTACAAAAAATCCTTTATAATCATATCTCAGAAAGTTATACCATTTAGGTTTTTCGTTGGCCCTACCCGAAACACGGGCTTGTTTTTCATGTTTAAAAGGAAAAATTGCACTCTGGTTCCGGGTAAAACGAATTTGTGGAAGCGTTATGGCACTACTTCCAGTTTCTAAATCTTTTGTTTGTGAAAGATTCAAAGTTATGCTATTTTTCCCCTCAGACCATCTTTTAGTGAAAGTAGCGTTAGAAATGAGCTGCCTGCTTAAACGCTGATTCCGATTTTGACTAAATTCTCGATAAAAACTGTTATTGCTGACAAAGCTTGCATTCACAGATAGGTTAGTTGTAGGATTGATCGTTTGACTATGTCTGATACTAAAGTCCCATCGACGTTGACGTGTACCACTGGAAAAATTTTTACGCGTGAAAGAGCCAGAAACTGATCCTCTAAAATTGTAACGAAGGGCATAAGTCATATGGGTGCGAAAAAGGATGCCCGTCTTTTCAAAAAAATCCAGCGTAAAACGCGCATCGAAATATTCGCTGGCCGCCCAATAGTAGCCCAAATTTCGGAGATAACGACCCTCCAGTGAGCTGCTGCCATATTGAGGTATAATTATACCCGATTGGCGTTGTGCCTTGGTTGAATGTATTATAAAAGGTACTAGTGCTATGGGTATTTTACCAATAAAAAATATCACCGGCTTGGCTATGACTTTATCATCTAAAATAATTTTCATCTTTTTACCTTTAAAATGGAAGTGGGGCTCCTCTTTATTGCAGGTGCTATAAATTCCATTGGAGATGTTAAATTCTTTTGCAGTTACGCGTTTGATGGCATCACCAAAATAATAACCGCCTTCAATTTCACCCCTGCCTCGAATTACACGTCCGCGTTCAGTCTTGAAATTGTATTCCATTTTTTCTCCACGAATTGTTTCTTTACCATCGGAGAATATCGGTAATCCATTATTCTTAATTTTTAGGCTATCTCCATCAGTTGGGTTATTTGAATTTGAGGTATCAGGCAATCCTTCCGCAATAATAGTATTTTCATTCCAAAGAACCGTTATTTTCCCGGCCCCAATGGTCACGTTTTTATATTTAACAACTGCATTGTTAATAAGGTATGTAATACGTTCTGCTTTGTTAATATGAAAGGTTCGGGCGGAAAATACCACTGAAGTATCTATACCCACATCTACTGGTTTCACACTTTCTGTTAATATTGTATCTTTGTTAGCTCTTGAAAGCCGGTTTTCAAAAAGGCTTCTATCTTTTGTAATATCTGAAGTGTCCGAAGGACTTAAATTTGTACTATCCGATAGGATTTCTTCTTGGGCATAAACAAAATTGGGGAAAACAAACAGCAAATAAATTAATATAAAAGTAAGTTTTAATAGCAACCATTTCATAACGACTTCGAAAATTCAACAGCCTCTGTCATAGCTAAAGCCGCAGCTCCAATGACGCCTGCCTGGGTACCCAAAGATGCGGTGGTTACTTCAAATGCTTTTCTTGGTACAGGTAAAGTACGTTTGTAAATAGTTTCTCGCATGGGATCTAAAATTAACGAACCGGCTTGAGAGATTCCTCCAGAAACAATTATTAATGGTAAATTCAACAAATTAATAACACTAGCCAAGGCGATACCCAATATTTCCCCAGTCTCTGTTAAAACTGCATGGGCTAACTGGTCTCCGTTAACTGCGGCTTCAGTTATGATTTTAGGGGTAATTTTAAAGAAATCCTGATCAGCCAGTTCTAAGATTTTTGTTTCTTTTTCCGCACGCTTGATTTTATCAACTGCTCTTTCTGAAATATATTTGGCTCCAACCAATCGCTCCAAGCAACCATAATTACCACAATTGCAACGGGGTCCATCGGGGTCAACGGTCACATGTCCGATTTCGCCAGCCGCCCATCCGTTTCCACGATACATTTTTCCATTTAAAAAAAGACCTCCACCCACCCCAGTCCCTAAGGTTATACACAAAAAGTCAGTAAAATATTTCCCTTTACCAAAAACTCCTTCACCAATGGCAGCCACATTGGCATCATTATCTAAGTAGGTTGGAAGTCCTATGAATTGTTCAATTTCGTCTTTGACAGGCACTTCCTGCCAATTAGGAAAATTAGGTGGATATCTAACATATCCTTTTGCGTCAACCGAACCAGGCGTACCAATTCCAACAGCTTCAAACTTATCTGTCTTAGCCAATTCGATAATCTTTTTGACTCCCTTTTTTATTTGGGCAAGTACGTGTTCAGGCCCCTTGGCTGCTTCAGTTGGTAGGCTTAAATGGTGAAGAACTTGTCCTTTATCTGTAACAACACCAACTTTGATATTTGTTCCGCCCAAATCGATGCCTAAATAAAACTTATTACGCTTCATGTTTCTTTCTGTATTTTTCCCAAAGCTTTTGAAGTCGTTCTTTTAAATTTTTTTCAAAACCATTCTCTGAAGGCCAGTAGTAAACTCTTTCTTTTAAACTCTCAGGTAAATATTGTTGTTCAACAAAATTCCCATCATAATCATGGGGATAAAGATAGCCTTTGGCATAACCTTCTTTTTTCATGAGTGGGGTGGGGGCATTTCTAAGATGCAATGGCACATTTTCCAACGGCTTTTCTCGTATGTCTTGCACCGCTGATTCAATTGCTTTATAGGAGGCGTTACTTTTAGGGGCGGTGGCTAAATAAGTGGTGACTTGCGCAAGGACCAATCGCCCTTCAGGCATTCCAACATAGGTTATGGCAGTAAAAGCAGCCGTGGCCAAAACCAAGGCCTGAGGATCCGCATTCCCAATGTCCTCTGAGGCTAAAATTATGAGCCTTCTTGCGATGAATTTGGGATCTTCTCCAGCCTCAATCATGCGCGCCAGCCAATACAGGGCTGCGTTTGGATCAGACCCTCGAACACTCTTTATAAACGCAGAAATGGTGTCATAATGATAGTCCCCTTTTTTATCGTAGAAAGCCGTTTTTCTTTGGAAGACTTCTTTAACCAACTTTTCATCAATTTTTCTATGGTCATCTGAAGATTTTAGAGCCAGTTTAAATGCAAGCTCTAAGGCGTTTAAAGCAATTCGAGCATCACCGCCAGAATGATTAATTAACAGCGCTTTTGAATTGTTTTTAAATAAAAACTTTTCCTTACTTAAAATTTTATCCTGAGAAAGGGCTCTTTGGATGACCGCCTCGATTTCTTCAAAGCACAATGGATGCATTTGATAAACTCGACATCGGGAAAGAAGCGGAGCAATGACTTCAAAAGAAGGATTTTCTGTGGTAGCCCCAATGAGCAGCACGGTGCCGTCCTCGACGCTATGCAGCAGAGCATCCTGCTGGGCTTTGTTAAAGCGGTGAATTTCATCAATAAACAAAATGGTATGCTTAGCCAATTTGCGGTTGACTTTGGCCTTTTCAATTATCTTGCGGATGTCTGCTACACCTGCGGTTACGGCACTTACTTCAAAAAAATCAGATTTCGTTTCTCGAGCGATAATCTGAGCTAAGGTAGTCTTGCCCACGCCGGGCGGCCCCCAGAAAATCATTGAAATCAACTCATCAGTTTCAATGGCCCGTCGGATGACTTTCCCTTCTCCCACAAGATGCTCCTGCCCCACAAATTCTAAAAGGGATTTGGGGCGTATGCGATCGGCTAAAGGCGTTGATCGCAGCACCTCTTCTGCGGCTTGCTTTTCGAAAAGTTCCATGGGAATTTAATTAGTTTGTTTAGCTTACTTTAAGCTAATAAAAGTTAGTGGAATTATAAGCAAAAGTCAAGCTGATTCTTGGTGGGAACAACTAGTCTAATTTCTTTGGGTAAGTTCTGGATCTGGGCCACTCACTCCAAATCCTTTTGAAATTGCTGGGATAGTAGTAGTTACTCATCCTATAAAAATTTTTTGATTGAATTTTAATGTAAAAAATTAGCGCCTTTTACATCAATACCCAGTCTCACGATTACAGCTTTCAAATTCAATTCATAGGCTTTTTTCTGCCAAGAGCGCCGCAGCCGTTTATCATCTTCGAAGGTTAATCCTAGAATTGTCGAGCCAGAACCACTAATACAAACTCCAAAGGCTCCATTTTTGTAACCAACTTTTTCCAAATCGTCATAAGTCGGAATGAGTTGTTTCCGATAAGGCTGATGAAGTTTGTCCTGCATGGCTACTCTAAGCACTTCGTAATCTCTTGAAATAAAAGCATGAGCCAACAGGGCACTCCTCTGAAGATTAAATACCGCATCTTTATGCGGAACCGTTTGCGGCAAAACCCTACGAGCATCTTGCGTAGTAATGGTAATTTCAGGAATGAGGAGTACGGCTTTTAATTTTTCGTCCGCTTCGACTTTTTTAGTAATAACGTTTCCATCCTCAAGGCAATTGATGGTGAGTCCACCTAAAAGTGAGGAAGCAGCGTTTTCTGGGTGCCCTTCTATTTCATTGGCCAAAGACAGAATTTGTTGATTAGTTAATTTTGAATTGGTAAGTTTCGCCGCACACAGCAATCCTGCAATCGTAGCAGCACCACTGCTTCCTAAACCTCGAAACAAGGGTATTTGATTTTCGATTTTAATTTTAAGTCCCGGTAAAGGTTTACTTAGTTTTTCAAAAACTTTTTTGGCCGATGTAACAATAAGGTTTTCCTCATTTGTAGGAATTTCTGATGCTCCTTCACCCAGTGTTTTAATTTGTAACCCTTCTGGAGAAATTTCCATCTTTACAGTGAGGTACAACCGAAGCGCCAGTCCAAATGTGTCGAAACCCGAACCTAAATTAGATGTGGATGCAGGAACTCGGACTCTAACCATCAGACTAAAACATCCTGCTGCCTGGTTTTATTAACGGCAACCCTTGTTTACAAAGTTCGCATTTCGCGGACGGTATGGCTTCGATTTTTAGAGTAATTAAAGAAAATAATTCTAAGCCAAAATCCACTTTACCGCCACTTCGATCAACAAGACAACCAACGCCTACAGGATTACCTTCCAATTTATTAACCAAATCTATTACCTTGCTTACCGAACCACCCGTAGTAACCACATCTTCAACCACCAGAACTCTTTCACTCTTCTGAATCTCAAAGCCCCGACGGAGAGCCATTAGCCCATTCTCTCTTTCTGTGAATAAAGCCCTTACACCAAGAGACCGGGCCACTTCGTGGGCCACCAAAATCCCACCAACTGCAGGCGCAATCACCACACTTATTTCATGCTCTGCAAAGTAATTTGCAATTTGTAAACACAGCTTTTCTGCAAGGTCTGGATATTGTAAGACATTCGCGCATTGAAGGTATTGGTGACTGTGGAGTCCCGAAGTCAATAAAAAGTGGCCAGTTATCAGCGCTCCTTTTTTTTTAAAAATTTCTAAAATTTCTTCTTGATCCATATTTGTTTGACATTTTTGATTTTCTTATTTTATTGATTTTATCTCGTAAAAGCTCAGCTTCTCGTTGTGCGGCTTCTGCAAAATCACTCCCGCAGGATTTATAAATAATACTCCGACTAGTATTGAATAAGGCCATTTGCCCGAATTCATCCGTTCCATGCATTACTGCTGCTTTTAAATCTCCTCCCTGTACTCCCAAACCTGGTATTAAAAAAGGTAAATTAGGCGCTACTTCTCTGAGAGTTTGTAATTCTTTTGGGTGAGTTGCGCCCACCACCAACCCACAATTTTGTCTATTATTCCATATTTTAGCCTGCTCAAGAACTTTTGTAAAAAGGGTCTTGGACCCATCTGAAAAATATTGAAAATCTTTAGAACCAGGATTTGAAGTAAGGCAGAGAATAAATGCTCCTTTCTCAGGCCAGTGCAAAAACGGCTCAATGGAATCTCTTCCCAAGTAAGGATTAACTGTTACTGCATCAAAGCCCAAGCGTTCTAAAATGGCAGCCGCGTACATTTCCGATGAACTACCTATGTCTCCTCGCTTGGCGTCAGCGATTTTTAAAGTGGTTGTCGGAATCAATTCCACCAATTTTTCTAATACTGACCAACCTTTAGAACCCTCTGCCTCGAAGAAAGCAAAATTTAGTTTAAAGGCAGCCGCAGCGTGTTTGGTGCTTGTTATAATTTCTGCGCAAAATTTAAAAAGAGGCTCGGGATCGAAAGTGACAATTTTAGGGATTCGATGGATATCAGGATCCAACCCTACGCAGAGCAAACTGTTTTGTTTTTTAGTGATGTGGAGAAAGCGTTCAAGAAAATTCATAATTACTTGAATTTAAACAATTCATAGAAATTGTCAATAAAAAATAGCAGGCTTTTTTACTTTACTTATTTGATAAATTTTGTTATTTTCACCCTATTAAAATTTTGTAAATATCAATAAATAAGGGTAAAACGCATGAGACTACCAAAATTAGAGTTATACACGAAAATTCTTCTGGGTTTAATTTTTGGAGCTGTGGCAGGAGTTCTTGCTAACAAATTCGGTTTTGCTGATTTCTTTTCATCATACATCAAACCTTTCGGTACGGCCTTCATACGACTAATCAGCTTGATTGTCGTGCCTCTGGTTTTTGCTTCTTTGCTCGTGGGAACGGCGAGTCTAAACGATATCCGTAAACTCGGCAGAATCGGTGGAAAAACTATCGTTTATTACATTTTTACCACAGCCGTGGCCATAACTATTGGGTTAATTTTGGCAAACGCAATAGGCCCTGGAAGAGGCCTGCCAGAAGATACCAAAGTACAGTTGATGGCTAATTATCAGGCAGAAGCCGCAACAAAAATTGAACAGGCTTTAGAGAAACCCAGCTTGGCTGAAGTTTTATTGAATATCATCCCTACGAATCCCATGAAATCTTTTGCTGAAGGCAATATGCTTCAAATTATATTTTTTGCGCTATTTCTTGGAATTACCATTACACTGATTCCCCAAGATAAAGCCAAACCGCTTCTTGGATTTTTTGATGGCTTAAATGATGTTATGATAAAGATGGTTACCATCATCATGGAATTTGCTCCTTATGGAGTTTTTGCGTTAATCGCAGCAATTATCGGCGAGTTTGGCGCAGGTATTTTATTGACCTTAGCTAAATATTCTCTGGTAGTCGTTTTTGGTTTGGCAATTCACGCTTTTGTAACTTATCCTTCATTATTAAAACTTTTTACCAAAATTCGAGTACTAGAATTTTTCAAAGGCATACGACCAGCCCAGCTTATAGCTTTTAGTTCCAGCTCCAGCTCGGCTACCCTGCCAGTTACCATGGAATGCGTGGAAGATAATCTCGGTGTTTCAAAAGAAGTCTCAAGTTTTGTACTACCTCTCGGAGCCACCATTAACATGGACGGTACCGCTCTTTATCAAGGGGTTGCTGCTGTATTTATTGCTCAAGTATTTGGCATGGGACTAAACCTTGGCCAGCAACTTATGATCGTTTTAACAGCTACCCTGGCTTCCATTGGAGCCGCTGGTGTGCCTGGTGTTGGTATGATTACACTAGCTCTGGTTCTCAAAACCGTGGGAATTCCTTTGGAGGGGATAGCCTTGATTTTGGGAGTAGACCGAATTTTAGACATGTGTCGTACTGCCATTAATGTAACTGGTGATGCCTCTTGTGCTTCGGTTGTGGCTTCGACTGAAGGGGAGTTTGAATATTCACCTAAAGGGTATGGGCCTAAACTTACTGCGGTTGCTGAATCTTCAAAAGATACTAAACTCAGTTAAGGAAGATTGTCGACTCAAAACTGGGATGCCATCAAACGTCATCGTGGGATTCGCAATTATCACAGGTTGATTCGCTACTTAAAAGAACGCAGGTTTTACAAATCCCGCTGGGAAAAGACTTTAGAGATCTCAACAGTCACAATTCATTTCCTATGGGGGATTAGAAGATCCAGTCTCAGGTTGTCACATTTCCAACCACATTCGCAAATGCATTTCAAACGCCGATATATTTGAACTTCCCGACGTTGGCCACTACCCTCAAATTGAAGTGGCTGAAGTAATCATAAGTGAGATTTTGCAGACATCCCATAACTCTAGACTTTCTCATTGAACTACTTTACATTTAAATTTTAAATTATCTCCACCAAAATGACGAAGTTTAGATATGATAAAAAAAGCCTGACAGTGGTTTAGATTGAAAAGCCTCTTTGATTTTATAAAAAAAGCAAAAACATTAAAACTTTTATGAAAGGCGAAGTTTTCCACGAAATGTTAATAATTTGTGGATAACCCATTAAATCCCTAATCTAAATATGAATTTATGGTAAAAATTTTAAAAAATAAGATTATTGCGAATAACCACAAAAATAATTTCAAATATAGCTGAACATTTAGAAAATTAAAATCACGATGTTATAAATTATGTTAAAACAAAATGATAAATCGATAAAATATGCAATTCTCGAAACAATTATTTTGATCAATAAAAAAAATCATGTAAATTCAAAATGTTACCTACAATTATCAAAGCAATTGAGGTTGATTTCATAACTGTAATTTGGCTTCCTTATAATTATGTGGATAACTTTAGATATGAGGGTAAAAATTACATTCTGAAAAAGGTATTAAAAACATTAAAATAAATTTTACATGAAAATATTTAATAAATTGGCGTACTCTATTTAATTAAAAGAAATTCTTGTTTGAAAAATACATAGTAGTCCTTAAAATTGAATTATTCGTTGAAATTCAAATTTTGATTAATTAGACATCACTCTAGGTAAAAAATAAATTGTTGACTTTCTTAGAAAATTTCCTTAAATATTATTGATATTTATACTTGAGGCCATGATGATTTCCAAGAAAAAAAGGATTCGCACTCTAATTGGGGGAGCAGCTATTTTACTTTTTCTTTACTTATGCTTTGGAGGAGAATATAATATCTACAAATTTTTGAAATTAAAACAAAAACACAAAGAACTTTTTTCTGAAGTAAAAGACTTCGAGCTCGAAAAGAAAGAGTTGTCAGAGCAAATAGAAAAATTGAATACTGATTTGGCCTATATCGAAAAAATTGCTCGAGAAGAATATAAGATGGGGAAGCAAGGAGAAAAAATTTATATAATAAAGGAAAAGGATAACAAGTGACTGATTCAAAACCACTAGCACCCAAGGGCGGGATTGGGCGAAAAATTAGAGCTTATTTTTTTACCGGCTTATTAGTGCTAATCCCTTTAGTTGGTACTGTTTTGATTATTTGGAATCTGTTTTTAGCTATAGATGGCATCTTACGTGGATTTGCTTACAATTTTATATTAGAACCTCTTGGGATTGGGAAAAAACAGATAATCGGCATTGGATTTATTACGCTCATTTTTATTATCATCCTTACCGGTATCATTGCACGAAATTATTTTGGTAGAAAAATTGTAAATTTTGGCGATAAGATTGTTCAACGGATTCCATTAATTAACAGAGTTTATAGTGCTATTAAACAGATCAGTTTTGCCTTTTTTTCTGAAAAACGAGAAGTTTTCAAAAAAGCCGTACTATTTGAATATCCGAGAAAGGGCATTTATTCCATCGGTTTTTATACTCAAGATACCCGAGGACCCGTTCAAGAAGTATTAGAGGAAGATGTGGTGAGCGTATTTTTACCCACTACACCAAACCCTACTTCTGGATTCCTTCTGTTTGTACCAAAGAATGATATTATTGAATTAGAATTATCCATTGAGGAAGCATTGAAACTTATTATTTCAGGGGGCGCCATAGTACCAAAAATTTCTAAGAAAGAAAAAAATTCTATACGAGCGTCTGCAAAAATTAATCTCAGGAATTAAGTAAACATTTTTGTTTGGATACTTTAATTAAATAATGTTTACAAGCCATTTGGCCAATATCATCACGATTAATTTGCCGTTGATTGTATTTATTATACCAGTGTTGGTATTTGCACAATCACAACAGGAGGCCAAATCAATATCACTTTACCCAAGTTTTTCTAAGCTGAGCTTTAGTCAGGATTTGAATTTTTACAAATGGAATTATAATCTAAAAATTTTGAAGGAATTAGATAATTGTTTGGAATTTAACTTTTCTGAAGACTTTGGTTCCACCTTACAAAGAATTTCAACTATGGACCTATGGAAGGATGAGCACAATTTAACTCTAAGTATCGGATATCCCGTTACAAACAACTTGTTGATAGAATCTGAATTTATATCTTACATGCTTTCTGATCCCTTAGCAGGATTTGACAATGATGTTACTTTACATGCAAGTACGTTAAAAGTCGTTTACCAGCCCAATTCAAAGATTTCTATTGCCCCGTCGGTACACAGCAAATGGCAGACCCAGATGGAACAAAGCGATCAAGGTTTTAGTTATGGATTGGAGGCTAATTTCAATAAAATAGATTTTCATGACTATATAAACGACGTATCATTTTTAAGTGAACAAAATTTTACCCCACAGAGAAAAAATGAAGATATAAAATTTCGATATAAAGTGGTCCGCAATTTTTATGAATCTACTGCTGATACGTTAATAATATTTTTTGACCGTCTCCAGAGGGACAGTTTCGACGCAGATGTTGATGGGATTTTCATAAGAAACCTCACTCAGTCTAATCGGGGTTTGGAAAATCGTCTTAGTTATAAAATTGCTTCTAATGTTTTCTTATTACTAAAAAACTCTGTTTTAGCTACCTCTTTTAAAGTAAACAACCTCAGGGATAATGAAACCGAGTTACGTAAAGACGATGCTGGTTTTGAAACGAATCATACTTTAATCTTAAATCTTAAAAAATCTTCCTGGTTTAGCAATTTGAGTTGGAGTTTTCGGTCTCGTTCACGAGATGATTGTCGCCCTCAAGGGAAAATTGTGGACCCATTCAGAACCCGACACCCCTCTTTAGGATTCGATACCGACGACTTAAATGTAAGTTTGGGGTTGCATGCAGGATTAAAAGTTACTTCATCCGACTCCTTAGGGTTATTTTCATCGGTTTCCAAATTTCAGTATGACACATCTGATACTACGAATTCCAACAGTCACGATCAACTCAGATGGCACTTTAATTTTTCCCATGCCCATATATTTAACCCAACCCTCAGAATTGTATGGCGAGGGAGTGCATTTCTCAATCATTTTGTATATGTTTCTGGGAAATTTAGCAGTGGCAATAATTGGGAGAGAATTTTTCAACTGACTCCTGAAATTGTTTATCAGCCAAGTAGTAATTTTTATTTTAGGCAAAGTTTTACCGTACGCGCCAAATACCAAACTTATGATTTTGATGATCCAGAAACCAGCAATCGTAATATAGTGAATAGACAATTCATCATGTCAAATACCAGCAATTTTGCCTTAACCCCAAAGACTTGGGTTGAACTTGGTTTTCATTTGGAATTGGCAGAACAAGGAAAATTATTTTATAATCTATGGCGTCAGCAGTTAGCACTTTCCTGGAGAAATCAGCAAATACAAGTTTATTTTCGACATAAAATCGGGTCAAATTTAGTTTTTTCACCAGGCGGTAGTTTTTTTCAACAACTGCGTTGGGATCATAGTGTTAAGGAGAACGGCTCCTTTAAAAAAAGTGTTAAAGATCAGCACACAAACTTTGGTCCTTTATTGGAAATTTCCTATCGACCCAGTCGAACATTGGAGTTCGTCTTTTTAGGAAACACTCAAGTGGTTTTTTCGTCTCGAAGAAACACAGAATACATCAATCATTTTGATGTTCATTTGAACTGGTTCTTTTAAAAGAAGGAATTCCCGTGAGTGGAAAAAAGGAAAAAAATTTTGAAGTGACTATTCCCAGTAAACTTGAAGAGATAGCGACTGTTGAAAAATTTGCTGAAAAGGCAGCCGATGAGATGAAATTTAATGATGAGGAAAAGGATAGCCTGGCGATTGCAGTTACGGAAGCCGTAAATAATGCCATCATACATGGCAATAATAAAGATATAGAAAAGAAGGTTCATATAAAATTTGCCTTTCAAGAAAGTAAGCTCATTGTAACCGTAAAAGACCAAGGAAGAGGTTTTGACCCCACCAATTTAAGCGATCCATTAGCCCCTGAAAATTTGTTAAAAGAAAGTGGCCGGGGAATTTTTATTCTTTCAACTTTGATGGATGACGTCAAATTCAATTTTAAACAAGATGGCACAGAAATACAATTAATCAAAGAAAAGAAATAGTAACAACCCCGATTTTGCATTATAGAAATCAGAAACCATTGAAAATTATGAAAATAGTTAGAGTCTGGCTCAAACCAACCAGATTCCGTTTTATATCCACTAACATTAAGGAAAATCGGGGTTTGACTATTATATGTGCAAAATTAATGAACAAACTATATTAATAGTTGCTTATGCAATAAATATTTTGTATATTAATTTTTAGCCGTAGGGGTGCTGGCTCAGATTGTCGGCTGAGAGTTAACCCTTTGAACTTGATCCAGATAATACTGGCGTAGGAAACGGCAGAGAAAGTTTGTATTGACTATTCTTCTTATTCAATTTCCGATATTTTAAAGACCGTTTTCAAAGCCAGACCTTGGTTTAAGAAACGGTCTTTTTTTTGTTATTTATTTTTGGAGGTTTTGCTATGAGAAAAGAATGGATTAAAAAGCGTTCAGGAAATAACTTATCCCAAATGCATTTTGCACGAAAGGGAATTATTACGGAAGAAATGCACCATGTGGCCAAGCGTGAAAATGTGACACCCGAATTCGTACAACAAGAGATCGCTGCTGGGCGCGCTATTGTACCAGCTAATATCAACCACCCAGAATTGCAGCCCATGATCATCGGGAATAAGTTTACGGTCAAGGTCAATGCAAATATTGGCAATTCAGCCACCACCTCTTCTATCGAGGGAGAAGTCGAAAAGCTGCGCTGGGCCATACGCTGGGGTGCGGATACGGTGATGGACCTCTCCACAGGGAATCAAATTGTCGAGACTCGTGAAACCATCATCCGAAATTCTACAGTGCCCATTGGTACGGTGCCTATTTATGAGGCTTTGACCTACGTTAAACGTCCAGAGGATTTGACCCCGGAGCTCATGCTTAAGGTCATTGAAGACCAGGCAAAGCAGGGTGTCGATTACATGACCATTCATGCTGGAGTCTTATTGAGATATATTCCGTTGGCAGCCAACCGTCTTACTGGTATTGTTTCACGTGGCGGCTCAATCATGGCAAAATGGAGCCTGTACCACCACAAAGAAAATTTTCTATACACCCATTTTGAGGAAATTTGTGAGATTTTTAAAAAATATGATGTCACGTTCTCTTTAGGAGATGGTCTACGTCCTGGTTCCATTGCCGACGCCAATGACCGAGCGCAATTTGCAGAATTAGAAACTTTAGGAGAACTCACTGAAATTGCCTGGAAACATGATGTCCAGGTGATGATTGAAGGTCCTGGGCACATACCCATGCATCTTATCAAAGAAAACGTTGACAAGGAGCAAGAAATTTGTAACGAGGCACCCTTCTACACACTTGGGCCTTTAGTGACCGACATCGCCCCTGGTTACGACCACATTACTTCAGCAATTGGCGCTGCGATAATCGGCATGTACGGCACAGCCATGCTATGTTATGTGACGCCCAAAGAACATCTTGGCCTGCCCAACAAAGAGGATGTAAAGCAGGGGCTCATAGCCTACAAAATCGCTGCCCACGCCGCAGACTTAGCCAAAGGTCACCCCGGAGCTCAAAAATGGGACGATGAGCTCTCTAAAGCCCGATTTGAATTTCGCTGGGAAGACCAGTTTAATCTCGCGCTGGATCCCAAAACCGCAAGAACCTACCACGACGAAACCCTATCCCACGATGTCTTCAAAGAGGCAAAATTCTGCTCCATGTGTGGTCCGCAGTTTTGTTCTATGAAAATCACACAGGATGTACGTGAATTTGCCGAACAGTATGGATTAGATGAACAAGAGGCTCTAGTAGTGGGATTACAACAAAAAGGTAAGGAATATCGTGAAACACAAAACGTAAAAGAGGTTTAACTTACTATATCCTGAATTGAGCGATTTTATATCGGGGGAGCGGATGGTGTTCAAGCTTCAGCTTGCATTGGGGGGGACATCACGCTAAAGCGTGAACACCCAACACTGATCTTGCCGAAACTCGTTTAGGTAACAATTCAAGGTAAAATCGCTCAATTTAGGTATATATTTATTTCAAAAAATAAAAGATATTATTGACTTATGGAAACAGGAATTTGACCAAAATATGGGTGTTGTGCATGGAGGCATAAACAGTGCAGTAATCTTCAATGGCCAAGAGCCATTGATTTATAACCGTCTCATCATCCCGAGCCCTTTTCCCTCTGGCTGTTTTCAGATAATTAGTCCTAAGCGTCTCAAATCCAGTATTAGAAAAATTTGCTTTAAAGCTCTTTGCAAACCTGAATTCGTCTAATTGTCATGCCTTTGCAACCTCGAAAAAAAGGATGCTAAATGTTCTGAAACAATTTTCTTTTTAAATACCAGGAGTTTATTTTCGATGGGGTAACAACAAGAAATACTCCTTGATTATAATTTTGATTTTTTATATTTTAATTTAATCGAAAATTTATTTTAAATAATTAAGGGTTTATATTAATCATGTCTGTGAGTGAATTTCTATATCATGGAGGAAGAATGGGTAACCTTAGATTTGTTGAATTTATGATAATTTTATCTTTTACAGTTCTTAATATACCGCCCATCTATGCCCAATTTTCAAACAATAAAATAGAAGATGACTATAGCTTCGAACTCGAAAAACCACTGGAGTTCTACTCAAACACACGATATAATCGGGTGGAAGGGTTGTTTTTGAATTTCGGTCTAAAACTTCGTCCCCAGTCCATGCCGAAATTGCAGATATACGGAGATGCTGGTTGGGGATTTGACAACCAGTCGGATAAAAAATTCAGATATGCGGTTGGAATCCGAAAAGACCTATTTGCTATTAAAAGATTAAGTCTTGGTGCTGAAATTTTTAAGAAAGTTGAATCACAAGACGATTGGATAATCGGAGATGTTGAGAATTCTCTGGCTGCATTTTTCTTCAGAGAAGACTTCAAGGATTACTATGGCGCCCAGGGTTTTAAAATTTACTTGGATCACAGGTTTTTGGGTATTCACACAATTCGTTTTGAAGTCGGCCACCGCACGTTTGATGCTTTACGAAAAAATACTAACTGGAGTGTCTTTGGAGGCGACAAAGATTTTGAGGAAAATCCAGCTAAAAATGAAGCTTTTATCGCAGAAGGGGATGAGATCGGATTAAAACTCATCGCAGCTTTCGATTGGCGAGACAATCCCATATTTCCTCTGAGTGGCTGGTATTTAGAAAGTATTTATGAACGTACTTTCGAAGATTTTAATACAGATGGATTATTCTTATCCATCAAACGTTTTCAACAAATGTATGGTAACCAACGACTTTTTATTCGATTTCTGATTGGAACGCGTCACGGAAGTTCAGCCGAGCAATATACCATGGACATCGGTGGCTTTGGCAGCCTCCGTGGATTTGATGATAAAGAATTTAGCGGCAACCGAATGGTAATGCTTAACGCAAATTATCTTTTTGGTGGGGACGTTTTACAGAAAATTCCATTACATAGGCTTCCAGTTTTTGGTGTACTCTGGTCAGTCCTTTCTTTTGGTATTTTTCTTGATACCGGTTGGGCTTGGACTACCGATCCTGAAGACGGCCTATTTGATGGTTTTGGCCAGCTCACTCTGGATAAATTAAAAACCGATTTAGGCTTTTCTATTCTTGTGCTTGATGGAGTTTTTCGTATGGATGTGGCCAAACGCACTGAACGATCTAACGATGATTTTCGTATAACCTTCAGATTGTTGGAGAAATTTTAAGGTCCATTTCAAAGTTAATTGCAAATATTTAATAGCTAATGAAATGGCGGTGGAAGAACGCGTGGCTCGCTTAGAAGAACAACTCGATGGACATGGGAGAATTTTTGATCAAATTAACTTGCAACTGCAATAGTTTACGGATCCTGCCTTTTTTGATTCTATTCTGGGTTGCAGCCGCCTCAACTCAATCGATTCAAAAGCTTGCCGACAGCTCGTCCGTAATAAATCCCAAAAATATTTTAGTGGTGATTGTACAAGGTAATGAGAAAACCAAAGAAGAAATTATTCTTCGGGAAATGAAGCTCAATGCCGGAGATAAATTTGACCCAGTTGTAGCTGAAGATGACCGACTGCGTATCCAGAATTTAGGTATATTTAATAGGGTAGAGATGGATGCGATTCCCACGCGGAAAGGGGTTATTTTGGTGGTTACTGTAAGCGAAATGTGGTACCTCTTTCCATATCCAATCCTTTTTAGAAACGAACGGGATTGGAGTAGAATTTCCTATGGTGCTGGACTTCTTCATACCAATTTTCGTGGCCGAAGAGAAATCATTGACTTTTCCTTTTGGCTGGGCTTTAATCCATCAGTCCGATTATCCTACACGAACCCTTGGATTTTTGGCAATTTGAAATTTTACACAAGATTCTCAATTTATGCAAAAAAAGTCCGCAACCTAAGTTTTACTGCTAATAATCAAGACGTCGATGAAAATCATATAGGCATTTACTGGAAAATTGGAAAGCGTTTCGGCTATTTTACTTTCTTAGATTTAAATTTTGGCTATCGAGAGTTAACTTTATCTTCAAACGAAAATGCAAAAACTTTATCACCTTCTGGAAAAGATAAACTACCCAGTATTGGAATCTCTATTACTTACGACCGCCGCAACCTTTGGGAATATGCTCACCGTGGGCATTATATTAATTTATGGTTTAAAAAAACAGGTTGGTTTGGAAATGTAATCGATTATTTGCGCTATGGCGCGGATTTGCGAAAATACTTCCCTATCGGTCCCACTACATTTGCTTTTCGAGGTGCAACTAATTTATCCCATGGAACCATACCCATTTATAGTGAGGTACATCTTGGTTTCTTGACTCGAATTCGGGGACATTTTAGCGAGCGTAGCACAGGAGATAACTTAGTATTGGGCAGTGCTGAATTTCGATTTCCTATTAGAAAAATCACGTACCATAACTTAGGTTTATTTGAGTCAATGGGTAGGTATGGGACTAATTTTCGATTTGGAATTAGTGGAGCTTTGTTTTTAGACACAGGTGCAGTGTGGTTTCAAAATGAAAAATTAACCCAAAATAAATTTATTTCCGGCTGGGGTGTGGGACTGCATTTCTTTTTACCTTATATGAATATTTTAAGGGTGGAATACGGCTTCAACGAAGACTGGGATGGCCAGATCATTATTGACGCCTTTGTTTCTTTTTGAAATGAACATTTTAGGAATAGAAACTTCCTGTGATGAAACTGCAGCAGCCGTTTGGTTAAATAATCGGCTCGGTTCTAATATCATTGCATCTCAAGAAGTCCACAAAAAATATGGTGGGGTTGTGCCAGAACTAGCCTCCCGTGCTCATGTCAAACTTATTTTACCCATAATCCAAGCTTCTCTTAAAAAAGCTAACATTGAAAAACAGGACTTAGAAGGCATAGCAGTAACCTACGGCCCTGGTTTGACCGGTTCGCTTTTAGTGGGATTGAATTTTGCCAAAGCCATGTCCTTAGCACTGGCTATACCATTTATTGGAATCAACCATATAGAAGGCCATCTTTTTTCCAACTCGGTTTTAGACCAGGGTCCACAACCGCCTTATGTTTCTCTTGTCATTTCCGGTGGACATACCCAGTTAGTATTAGTTAAAGAATGGGGCGAGTATGAAATCCTTGGCAAAACTCGAGATGACGCTGCCGGGGAGGCCTTTGATAAGGTTGCCAAAATGTTGGAACTGGAATATCCTGGCGGTCCAGCTATTGATAAATTGGCCACAAAAGGCCGTCCTAATTATATTAAATTACCGAAAGCCAAAATTAAAGACAATGGCTTGGATTTCAGTTACAGTGGTCTAAAAACGGCTGTCCTCTACCATTTGCAGTCCTTGAGTCCAGAAGAGCGAAAACGACGCAAGGCAGATGTCGCCGCAAGTTTTCAAGTAGCGGCTGTAGCGGTTTTAGTCGAAAACAGTTTAAAAGCACTGGCGAAATATAAAATCAATCAACTGGCCCTGGCTGGTGGCGTGGCTTGTAATTCACATTTGCGCGAAAGATTGAAAAAAGAGTGTGCAAAACATGGGGTCAAACTCTTTATTCCACCCCCCATTCTGTGTACAGATAACGGAGCTATGATTGCAAGGACAGGAAATTTCTATCTGGAAAAGGGTCAGAATTCTGATTTCGGCTTATCTCCGAAACCATCACTTTCCATTTAGATGCAAAATGGTAAATGGAATAGGGAAGAGGTATAGAGTATTTGGTCGGATTTTTTGATTTTACAATTTGCATTCAATATTAAGATTTCTTTCAATTGTATAAACCAATTTTGGAGCAAAATTATTGCCTAATTTTTCTGAAGTAAATTTAAATACCACTGGTAGTTTTGCCTTCCTCATTCTGGCATTTCTTGCTGCTGGAGCTTTGAGTTTCTTTGTTTACCGAAACACCATACCACCAGTCAATTCGAATATCCGTTTTCTACTAATGTCCCTTAGGGCTGCGGCTGTCATGTTGGTCGTCTTATTATTATTTGAACCGATTTTGAGTATTACACAGAAGAAACAGAAAAAACCGGTCGTGGCTGTATTGGTGGACAACTCCGCCAGCATGAGTCTAGTGGACCAAAAAAAGAATCGCCCTCAAGAGTTAAATAAAATTCTAGATTCGGACATTTTTAAAAAACCTTCCAATAATTTGGAGTTGGCTTTTTATCCCTTCTCTTACATGTTGTTCGATCCTGCCAATGTACCACCAGACTCCCTCAAATTCATAGGCGACGGTACGGATATTCAACGCTCTCTTGAAGAATTAAAAGAAAAATTGGCGGAAAAATACTTTGCCTCGGTAATATTGATTACAGACGGCGCTGATAATCTAGGAGCGAATCCAGCAAGATACGCCTCTACTTATGGCATCCCAATTTTTACTATTGCTGTAGGTGACCCTTCAGAACAAAAAGATGTATTAATTTCAAATTATGGCACCAATGAAATCGTATATGCGGAGACTAAGATTCCAATAGATGTTTATATCAAAAGCAGCGGCTTTCAAGGTAAGCGAATACCAGTAAATTTAGTCTATAAGAATAAAACCTTAGATTCAAAAGTTGTGACCCTTTCTGGTAACCAACTTGAACAAAAGGTGCGTCTCCATTTTATTCCAAATAAGGAAGGGCTTTTCAAATATGAAATCAAACTGCCGCAATTGGAAGATGAATTAACCCATATCAACAATACAAAGTCTTTTTATGTGAAAGTGCTAAAGAGCAAAATGAAAATCTTAGTCATTGCTGGTGGCCCAAGTTCTGACTATTTGTTTTTGAAGCGTGTTTTAGAGACCGATGAAAATATCGATATTCAAAGCTTTGTAGAAAAATCTCACGGAACTTTCTATCAAGCCCCTTCTTTGCCTTCTGTTGATCAGATGGTAAAATCTGATTGTTTAATTTTGTTGGATTTTCCTCGACGCAGTTCAAAAAGACAATCATTAGATAAAATTAAGAACGTTTTATCTAAAGGAAAACCTATGCTATATTTATTCGGAAAAAATGTGGATTTCGAAAAGCTTTTAATTTTAAAGAATTTTACTCCACTGGCTACTAAACCTGTAATTGGCCGGGAACGATTGGTTTATATAAATATATTGCCACAAGGCCTTTACCATCCGCTATTCAGACTTTCCGAAGATGAATTTGAAAATAGAGAAAAATGGCAGGAATTACCACCTATCTATTCTAATTTAATCACAATTCCCCTGCATCCAAGCGCACAAACTCTTGCCTCTATCGATTTGAAGCGCTCAGAAGTGGTTAGAAAACAAAGTTTACCCATAATAGCCGTTCAAAGATCTGGGATTCGAAAGTCAATGGCCGTATTGGCTTATGGCCTTTGGCGCTGGGATCTACTGATGTGGGGGGTGGGCAAAACCAATGAAAGCTATCAACAATTCATAAGAAATTCAGTTCGCTGGTTAATAACTCAAGAAGACAGCAAACTTGTTAAAATTGCTCCAAATAAAAAGATTTATCGCAGCGGAGAAGAAGTAGAATTTACAGCCCAGGTTTACTTTGAAGATTACCGACCCGCGGATGGGGCAGAGGTAGTGGTTCAGTTGATGGGCGTCAAAGAAACGCAAGAACTAACCCTTTTGAATATAGGCGAGGGCCGATATGAAGGCAGCTTTCAAGTTTTAGAGGGAGGAGACTACCAATTCACCGGAACAGCCCACCTGCAAGGCCGAGTGCTTGGAAGAGACTCAGGTAAATTTTCGGTAGAAGAATTCAGCCTCGAATATCTAAACACCCGCATGAACGAAGATCTGCTCAACCGAATAGCAACTGAAAGTGGGGGCGTATATTTTACCTCAGATAATTTCACCGAACTTAATGAAAAACTAAATTTTCCTGAAAAATTTATTGTGCAAAACAATCAGTGGGAAATTTGGAATAAAACGCCACTTTTAATAGTATGTATTTTTTTATTAGGTGCTGAATGGTTTATACGGAAGAGGAAGGGGATGTTGTAGATATTTAGTTTAGCTTAGGAGGTGATTCCTTGCTAAACTTTTATCTCAGCAAAAGCATTTTCTTCACTTTAACAAAATCCTTGGTTCTTAATTGATACAGATATAGCCCGCTTGCTACATTTCTTCCGGTGTCATCCTTGCCAGGCCATGGCACAGAATAGACGCCCGCAGGCTGTACTTCGGCCACCAAAGTTGCCACCTTTTGGCCCAGGAGGGTGTAAATCACCAAATTAACATGAGAGGTTTTGTGCACCTGATATTGAATGGTAGTTGTGGGATTGAAGGGGTTGGGGTGGTTTTGGCTTAGTTCGAAAGTTTCAGGCAATTCCTCTGTTCCGGGCGAAGCAACACTCGTACCTAAGTCTGGGCACAACGCGTCGTGTCCCGGCGCACAATACTCCACACGCCCTCCAACCACGGTCATCAACACTTCAATGTCCTTGATGGCGTCCGGAACCACAGTTAGTGGGTTGTCTGATAAGATGACCAGGTCGGCAAACTTCCCGGGCTTCAAACTGCCGACTTCCTGGTCTCGGAAGATCGCGTATGCCGATTCGATGGTCATCATGGGCAGTGCGTCCTGCACAGGGATGGCCGTTGCCGCCAGCCATTCCCGTGGCTCGCAGATGGTCACACTATCTTCGGCCACTTCCTTGCGGGTGACGGTGTTATAAAGCTCGACGATGGGACTGATAGGTCCAATCCAGGGGTCGTCACCATGCCAGGCGATGTGCAGTCCGGGATTTGCTTCCATGAGTGCTCGATAAGGCTGGATCCATGACAATCGCTCTGGCCCGACATAGGGCGCCCAGCCACCACCATTCAGGTCAGCACAGGTTCGATAATAGCCAAAGATGGTGACAACGGTGCCGATCTCACTGTAGCGAGTCAGGAGATCCGGCCGGATTATGGAGTTATGTTCAATACGATGCCGCAGGGTGTTGGGTGCGCCAGCAAGTGCAAACTGGATGGCATTCTGCGCCGTTTCTATGGCGCGGTCTCCAATCGCATGGATAACCACTTGATATCCCGCAGCCTGAGCTTCGGCCACGGCTTGTTTAAGCTGGTCCTCGGTCAGCCACAAATCCCCATAGCCACCACCAGGGTATTCAAAGCTGAGCGCGGGCAGTCCACACGATCCACCATCGGCAAAGATTTTTACCCCGCCGATGCGCAGCATCTCGCCAGGCTCCCGTGTTGGGGGATGTGCTTTATACCAGTCGCCTTGAATATCTCCGCAATTGGTGGTGTAAATCAGATACAAACTGGTTCGAATGCGCAGCTTCCCTTCTTGCACAAAGTTTTGCATTTGTTGCAGGAATTCAGGCGTTACGTACATGTCTGCCAGGGTGGTGATGCCATTTTTCAGAGCCAATGGGTATAAATATAAAAATAATTCCTTTCAAATGCGAATAAACTTTCTAATTTATATCATTAAAAATGGACGAATTTTTAATTACCCATCGTCAAACTATTAAAAGCAATAATGAGAACCAATTTGGATAAACCGAGCCAAAACGCACTTTTAACGGCGTGTCAGAAAGGCGACCAAGATGCTTTTAAGAAACTTTTTGAGCAATATCATAAGCGGGTTCTTCACCTCGCCTTTCGCTTATGTAGCAATATCCAGGATGCCCAAGATATCACTCAAGATGTTTTCTTAAAAGTTTATAAAGAAATTTCAAATTTTCAAGCAGGTTCCAACTTCTTCACTTGGCTCTATCGCATTACTGTAAATCTCTATTTGGATAAAAGTCGTAAACGTAAACGACGTGAGAAATACCAGGCGAAAGCTTATTTCGATTCAAGTAAGGACGTACTTAGCAAAACCGTTTTAGAACAAAGAAGCAATGCTTTGAACCAACAGATTTTACAAGAGGAGCTTCAACACCTGTTACAATTAGCTTTAAATCAAATTAAACCTAAGCTACGCACTGTCATTGTTTTAAGGGATATCGAGGGATTGTCCTATGGAGAAGTTGCCCAAATTGTGGGATGTTCCGAAGGGACTATCAGCTCTCGATTAAATCGGGGCCGAAAAAAGCTTAAACATATTCTTTCCCAGATGGGCATCGATGAAACCTATTTTGAGGAATCATAAAATGTGGCATTATTTACTAAGAAAAAATTTTTCCGCGTATTTAGACGGTGAACTGGATCAGGAGAAAAGTCAAGCACTGGAAGTACACCTGAATGGCTGCGCTTCCTGCCAGAGAGAATTACAAGAAATTCGAAAAGGGAAAATGTTCACGGCCTATTATGAGATGCCAGAATGGCGAGATACGAAGCGAATGTGGCAGAATTTACAGAGCCACATGATCTCTGTCTCCGAACGGTCAATTTTTCAAAATGATGGTTTACTACTTACAGATTTATTTAAGGATTTATTACCCGTAAGACCTGTCTTTGCCGCTATGGTGCTTGCAGTTCTGTTTGTGGCCAATTTATTTATCATCTTAAAACCGCAAGAATTCCAATATCAACGGGCACTCGTAGATTGGGAACCCAGCTATGCCTTTGACTACGGACTTTATCTTGACGCTTTGATTGAAGGCGTGCCGCCCCATGAGTTTGAAAAACGTTACGAAAGTAAAAAAGCAAGCTATGAAACTGCAGGTTCGGAAATAACGTTTCGTTTGGCTTCTTTTTCTCGATTGCCGGAAACATTCCATTTAGAAGAAATGCGGCTTTTGAAGAATGCTTGCTGTCGTTCTGTGCAGTTTCTTTATTTAAAAAATTCAATTCCAATAGCCATCTTCCAACAGCCTAAAGGTCATCCGATTACTTTTGGTGGGTATCCGTTAGAGACCTTTCAAGTGGAGGGTCAGTGGTGCCACAGGGTAAAGGCTGGCCCTTGGAAAGCTCTTTCTTGGGAAGGGAAAGACAGTCGATTTGTGGCTATCGGAGAAATGAATGATGCAGACATGGTCACGATAATATTGGCGGTAAGAAATAATGAAGAAGGATTTTCGGTAGATCGAGACCACTCAAAGAAATAACGGACGAAAAAGGAGGTGATGTCTATTGAAGAAGAAAATTATCACTCTGATTAGTTTGGCGCTTCTTGCTCTGGGTAGCTTTGCTTTCTCCAGGAGCGATAAGGCCGATGTAAACGAATATGGTAAATGTGGTCCCAGCGATTGCTGCGGCCAATGTCAAGTCTAATAACGCAACCGACAACAAAACTCCGTGTCCGTTTTTCTTTAACTTAGGTCTCGATTCTACCGAATTTCTGGGAGAGGGTGCTGCTTAGGGCCCTCTCCTCTTATTTTTTTTAAAGGAGGTTAAATGGATTTTTTCAAAGCCATGAAAAAGAACTGGTTTAATATCATTGCCCTATTTTTAGGTATTATTTTAGTTTTGAATTTAGCTGGTGGGTTCACTCATCTGGATTTGTTCTGTAAGAGATTGACCGACAAGAGACTTGTCACCGATGAGGTAAAATGGCGGGCATGGCTCAATCATAATTCCGACCTATTTGCATCCCTAGCCGAGGGAGCTCAGATTGGCATAACAAAAAACCTGGATAGTGACTATGGTGTTATTTGGAGGAAGCAAAAAAACGGCTTTGAAGTGCGTCGGACTAACCAACTACGCAAAGATGGTCCTGGCATCATCCTCGCCTTCGATGATCAGGTGGCTAAGGATCTTCAGTGGAAGAAGAATCGAGAGGAAGCTATCGTCTTTCTGCGCCACCGCTCAAGGATTGGGAAGATTCAAACCTACTATCTAAAGAATGAAGAAAAATTGAAGGCCGAGGGATTTTTGGAGTTTTTACGAGATATTGGGCTGCGGCCATTGTGAATTCAAAAATATTGGCCTAGATTGAATTTTCTTTTTCTATTTAATTTAACTTTTTATTACAATTGCTTACCCCGCTGGGATTGATTTCCCCTTTTTCATTCGTAGAAATCAAGCGTCGCCATTTTATGATGATGGTGTTTGTTATTTTGGCAGGAATCTGGAAACGCCAAAATCGTCTAGATATCTTCATTCAACTGCCAAGATTGCAGTATAGACAATGCCAGATGTTTCTGGAGTAAAGTCACCGAAGTAAATCCTT